>JAERRP010000820.1 GCA_016735415.1 Desulfobacterales bacterium
GTAAAAAGAAGAAAAAGAAGAAGAAACGCCGCTAAGGGCGCGCGCAAAAGTGAGGGCGACCTTGAACAAATCAGCCCATCTGCAGAACAGCATCGTCAGTCAGATCATCGATGGATCGATCACCATCGATTCGATTGGCGAATATCAGAGCATGCTCAAAATATTCCCGGACAATCCTTATCTGCACCGAGCCCTGGCTGATCTGCTGATCCGTCGCCGATCCTTTGCCACCGCCGCCGATTATTATGACAAAACCGCCACCTTATTCTCGCAGTCCGGAATGGTGCTTCAGGCCGTGGTTGCCAAAATGCTTCAATGGCAAATCGTCAAACCGCACTTGAAGGCGATCAAACATTTCTATCACGATTTACTGGCGAAAAACCCACGTACGACGCCGCTCAAAATGTTTTTTGCCGGTCTGTCTTTTCATGAACTGACCACGATTATTACGCGGCTGGAACGTTTTGTGCTGCCACCGGGGAAGGTTGTAAAAAAATTTGGGGACGTCGAGGCCAATCTATACATGGTCGTCTCCGGCACCCTCATCCGCCGCACCTACTCACGCAGCAATCAGTTAGCCCCCAAGGAACAGCTTGTCGAGACCCCCGAACAGGAAGTTTTTGGTGAAATCTATCCTCTGGATGCGGAACACTTATCCCCGTCCTACACGGAAACCACAAGCCGGGTGGAACTTGCCAAACTGACGCGCGAAAACCTCATTGATATCTGCGTCCACTACCCATCCATTGCACCGGCATTGAAGGAATTGTTCGAAAACCTCTCAAAGCTGACAGCGAATCGTCCGGTCAAAAGGCGACCGCGCCGGCATTCCATTCCGGTCCGCATCCGATTGGAGATCCTGCATGTTCAGGATCGACTGCCCCGGTTTGCCGCCATCGGTTTTGTCCGCGATCTGTCGATCGGAGGCGCATGTATAATACTTGATGATCCCGTCGATGCTCGCCTGGCCAATCAGCTGATTGACAAGGAAGCCCGGATTTTGATGAGCCTGCCCAACGAAGCGATGGCCCTGAACATCCGCGGCAATGTGGTCTGGTCCCGCAACCTGGTCAGTGATGGCGAGGCGGCGCATGCCCTTGGTATCCAATTTCACCCCATGCCTCCGAATCTTAGCGGCCTGCTGCTGGTTTTCGCAGACAATCTTTATCATGCCAGCTGACACCCCATCACGCCCGCCAATTAAAACCTCCCAAAACCTTATCCGCGTGGGCGTCCTGTCGGATACCCACGGTCATCTGAATCCCGATGTACTCACCGTTTTGGAGGGGGTGGATCTGATTATTCATACCGGCGATATCGATTCAGCGGATATCCTGACCACGCTTGCGCGTATTGCACCGGTCTATCCCGTCCGCGGCAACATGGATTTCGGTGACTGGGTGGCCGTTATTCCAACAGAAGATATTATCGAGGTGGGTGGCATAATGATTTACGCCCGGCATGATTTGTCCAAGATAAGTCTGGACCCTGAAGCGGCCGGCATTCGCGTAATTCTAAGTGGTCATACCCACCAACCGGAAGCTTACTGGCATGCGGACCGATTGTACCTGAACCCCGGCAGTGCGTCACAGCCCCGCTATGGGCACGCGCCCAGTGTGGCCCTTCTGGAAATCAGCGGATCGCGCCTCACCTACCATTTCATCGTACTGAGAGAAGAATAACAAACCCCTCGCGGGATTCAGGACACGTGTATCCCGGCCGGCGGCGTTGCGAAAGTCCGGAACCGGCCGACGCTTGGAACGTTTGCGCGGCCCCGACTTCGTGTTATTACTCCTCAAGGGAAGCCAGCCACTGCAAAGCCACCACCGCCGCAATGCCGATCAGGGCCAATCCGCATGCCAGGAAAAACTCCGTGTTCATGTGGGTCGGCAAGACGTTGATAATGGACAGACCGCTATCCTCTATGGGCGAGGTTTTCCATGGCCATATTTTTCGGAGGGAACCAATCATTAGCCCGGTAAGACAGGCCAGGGTTATGGTATGATGGTGGTTCAAGAGCCAATTCAAAATTCGGACGAAAAGCATCAGTCCGGAAACCGCGCCCATTCCAACCACAATCAGGGTAGCAAAATCCAGGCGGTGTACCGCTTCCAATACGGTTTGGTATTTACCCAGGAGCACTAAAATGAAAGAACCGGAAATCCCGGGGAGAATCATGGCACAAATAGCGATGGCCCCGCAAATGAAAAGAAATATCCTCGAATCGGGGGTTGTCACGGGCACGATACCCACCAGGACGTAAGCGGCCGCACAGCTCAAGAACAACATGACAATTGCTCCCGGGGGCCATTTTTCAATCCTGCGCCCGACCGTGAAAGCCGATGCCAAAACCAGGCCGAAGAAAAATGACCAGACCCCGACAGGATGGTTGGCCAGCAGCCAACTCAGTCCTTTGGCCAATGTGAAAATGGCGCAGAGGACACCGCCAAAGAGGGATACCAGAAACGCTACCGGAATTTTTTCAAACGCGAATCTAATCCGAAGGGCCGCCAGCAGGCGGAAAAATCGCAGATCAAACGATTTCACGGACAGCAGCAGTTCTTCATAGATCCCCAAAACAAGCGCCATCGTCCCACCGGAAACGCCAGGCACCACATCCGCCGCACCCATGCAAAAGCCTTTAGCGAAAAGAACGGCGCAATCCCTGAGTGACTTCGTTTGGGGGTCGGCTTGTTGTTGAGCCATTGGTTGTGTTTTATCGTTCATGCAAGAATCTGCTCCTGTTTGACCCACACCCCAAAAACCTGACGGGCCTTCAATTCGTAACGCTTCCCTGTAAATTCACTGAAATGAGATTCCGACCCACATTGATGATGGGCAGACGGTATTGATGGATCTTAACCACCAGCGCATCCGGCAGGATTTCCTGCAGCGCGTTTAGGGCCCTGATCTCCTTTTCGATGTGCGGGCCTTTCCACATCATCAGTTTCCCCCCTTTTTTTAGTAAAGGCATAACCATGCGTGTAAGGGCGGTTACATCTGTAAACGCACGGCTGACGATAATATCAAAGTGTTCTCCAACGGGCGGATCGCACACAAAATCTTCGATGCGAACCTGGACGGTATGCACCTGGTCGAGTTTTAACTGGCGGATCACATGGCGTAAAAAATTAGTCTTTTTTCTGGAACTGTCGACCAGGGTTAGATGACTCAATGACCGAACGACCTTAATCGGAAGGCCGGGAAAACCGGCACCGCTGCCGATATCCACAATCCGGGCTTCTTCCGGAATCGCCGCGATCGGTGCAATCGCATCCAAAAAGTGTTTAATCGCAATATCTTCAGGGTTAGTGATGGCGGTCAAATTGATCCTGCGGTTCCAGTGCCGCATTTCACACATGTGGCGATAAAAGCGCCTGATTTGCGACGGGTTTAAACTTATCCCCAAAGCAGATGCCCCCTGCGAAATAAGTTTTTGCCAACCATTATAATCCTTTGACATCGCAAGTACTTTCGCAAGCGCAAAAAAGCGGCGGCTGTCGCCTCAAGGCGGACAGCGTGGCCGCTTGCCATAATCTCAGCTGATAACGCCAGGGGGTTACAATAACCAAAGCAACCGCAGGAATATTAGAGCGGTACGGGGATCGCCCGTTAGATAGTGCCCATCCATAAAAGGCATCTTTCGGCCCAGGCCGGCGTTCTCGCTCTTTTGAAATCCTCGACGTGGCTGGCTACGCCTGCGGTTTCAAAATCGCTACGGCCTTGGCCTGAACCAAAATCTACCATTTCTGGATGGACACTATATAATACAAACGCGCTTGACTTCACTGATATCCGTCAATCCGTCAAAAGATTTGTGGATACCGTCCTGCTTCAGCGTGGTCATTCCCTCTTTGATAGCCTGTTCAAAAAGCTTATCGGCGGGCGTCGATTGTTTGATAAGCTTTTTAATAGCCTTGCTGCCTTTCATCAGTTCGTGGATCCCCATACGGCCTTTATAACCGGTACCGGAACATTTATCACAGCTACCGGGCTTATAAAGTGTTAACGCGTCACTGTACGCCAATCCGGAATTGTCGAAATAGGCCTTGCCGTAATCTTCGACGATACTGTCGAATTCTTCCTGATCGGGATGATGTTCCTGCCTGCAGGTACACAGGCGCCGCACAAGGCGTTGGGCCAGAACAGCCAAGAAAGCATCCGAAAAGTTCAAGGGGTTCAACCCCATATCCAAAAGGCGGGTGACCGTCTCGGGGGCACTGTTGGTATGCAGGGTCGAAAAAACAAGGTGACCCGTCAATGAGGCTTCCACCCCAATGGATGCGGTTTCCTCGTC
>JAERRP010000087.1 GCA_016735415.1 Desulfobacterales bacterium
ATCAAACGCTCCAGTTCGCGAATGCCTGCAATCGGGTTGCGCAGGTAGTTGATGTGGCGGTTTTCGGGATCATTGGCGATAAATTCTTTGACGGGCCCGTTGGAGTGGATGCGCTTCATCAGCCGATTCCAGATATCCACGGCCGGCACGAAGCGCACCGAAAAATCCTGCAGCCGCAGGGGCGGGCTGACGGCAAAAACGCCGCAAATAGCAGGTAGACGCGAGGAGACCTCAAGCGCCAGCCCGGCCCCGTTCGAAAAGCCGCCGACCACCACCCGGCGGCAATGACAGGCCATTAAGGCACAGGCCGCTTCCACGGACCGAATCCATTCCCGATGTGAACGGGTTGCCAGATCTTCCGGGGCGGTACCGTGCCCCGGCACTCGCGGGGCATAAACCCAGTATCCCTGTTGCTGGATGTAGCGCCCCAGTTCCCTGACTTCTTCAGGCGCCGCCATATAGCCGTGCACCACCACCACCCCCAGCCGACGAGAGCGCCCCCGCAGTAGAAAGGGCCGGCCGATGGCCGAATCCTTGGATTCACCTTCAATATGGTAATTGGCATAATCCTGTGCAAACGCTTCTTCAGCCTCACGCAGCAACTGCCGGGCCAATCGGCGGCGTGTCAGGAAAGCCGGCTGCCAGGCAACCCGGCGCAGGCATCGTTGAAGGGAAACCAGAGGCTCGACTTCGTTGGCGATCACACGGACCGGATTTTCCATCCGAATCCGATGGAATTCAAACGGATGGGTCAGCCGGGTGACGTTCTTGTACAGGAAACCGTCGTTCTCCACGACCACGTCGGTGTCCCGGGCCAGGGTCAGAAAATCCCGATACTTGTTGTAACGATCATCGGTTAAAAGATGGAGTTGATCTTCCTTCAGGCTGCGGTGCAGATAAACCCCGGGATTGGACAGGCAATGAACGACGGCCAGGTAAACCTTGCGCTGCAGGTCGGCCGACCGGATACGACGGAAGGGTGTCAGTCGAAGCAGGGAGGCAAAAAGATGGTCGTGGTTCACCGTGGTCATACCATAGATGGCGTCCATATAGCGCCGCATGATCTGCAGGGCTTCCCGGCGCATCCGTCGGCGCGAACCGATCTCGTCGTTGAATCCGATGGAACGGCCGGATTGGATGTCCTGGTTTATGGTGGCGCAGCTGAGGCATGGCTTGATGGCAATCGGTTCACCAAAGTGCATATCCATATCCACCCCTGAAAAAAACATTGTGCCCTCAGCCATCAACTCTTCCACCAGACGTTCCGACAGGCTCTCCTTGAAGCGCCGGGCCAGGGATGTCAGAATATTTTCTTTGGCCCGGATCGGATAATAGGTCAGGTTAACCGGCACGATGGACAAACTGCGGTTGATCACCGGGTCGATATCCTGGATGCCGAACCGATCCATAAGCCGCCGGGCTTTATCATGATCGACCTGGTGCAGATAGCGTAGTCGCTGGCGATAGAACTCGGTGCGCATGGCCAGCATGGCCGCCCCGGTGTGCGGGGGATGCTTTCCGCCGGCATAGGAAATCATGTGGCGGCCTTTTTCGATCAGTTTCTTGTTTTTGACCATCCGGCCTTCGGGATAGATGATCCAGGAAGCTTCGCCGGTCAACAGGGTTTTAACGACCAGTTTATCGCGGTCCGGGTTCTGGGTGGATACGGCGCCGACCTGATCGAGGTAAGTGCCCAGAGCGCCTTGGAAGAGATCAAAATCGGCCAGGGACCACACGGGGGTCCCGGTCAGCTTGTTGATGAAATAGGGCATCAACAGCGTTTCGATGCGTGTAAAATGGTTGATGACAAAAAGAAGCGCGCCTTCAGGAATATGCTCGGTGCCGTGGGTCTTGATGTTGGCTTTGGAAAGCCATGAAAACGCCTTTATCGCCAGGCCCGTGGTGCGGTATGCGAAACGGTTCATATTGGAATTATAAAAAATCCCTGCCCGGGAATCAACAACCATCCGTGAGGATGCTCAAGGGTTTGAAAAACTAAGGGGCGTTGCGGGCGCGGCAGAAAATATTTTTCCGCGCGACGGTATTGCCATCAAGTTGACATAACTTCCAAATATCGTTAGGTTCTGACCCCGAACTTGCACTGTATTCGCGCGATAGGGCCGATAAAGTCGGCGGTGATCGCAAAAAGCCAACCATGACGCTTTACGGAGGCGATCGGGGTGTATTCCAAAATTCTAATGCTGCGGTTTTCGGCCAAGGTTTCCCAGAAACCGGTCGTTTGTTACCTCACCAAACGCTTTGATCTGACGTTCAACATCCTGAACGCCACGATTCTGCCGCGCCAGGAGGGGGTTATGGTGCTTGAGCTGTCCGGTGAGCGCAAGCAGTTTCGTGAAGGTGTCAAATTCCTTAAGGCTCAGGGCATCGATGTCCAGAATGCCGGCCAGGAAGGAAATCGCCTGAAAACCAAATGCACCCATTGCGGGGCCTGCACCGCGGTTTGCCCCACCGGGGCTTTGGAAATCGAACGCCCGTCCATGAGCGTCAATTTTAACCAGAGTAAATGCAGCGTGTGCGAACTGTGCATCCCGGCCTGCCCTTCACGCGCCATGACGATGCGGCCCATCAACAAGGTCTTTTTCGATTAATGACCCTTACGGCGGTGGCCATCAGCGGCGGCATCGACTCGCTTGTCAGCGCTTATCTCCTGCAGGCCGCCGGCCATGAAGTCATCGGGTTGCATTTCCTGACAGGATTTGAAGACCCCCCGGTAAAAAACGATGCCACCCATCCGATCCACCGCATCGGTGAACAGCTCGATATCCCGATTCATATCCTGAACCTCTCGGCGGTATTCCGCCAACAGGTGGTGGCTTACTTCAGTTCGACCTACCGTGCCGGCCGCACCCCCAATCCGTGTCTGTTCTGCAATCCCCTGATCAAATTCGGTCAGCTGTGGTCGCATGCCGCCCGGCGGGGCGCCGAGGGCCTGGCCACCGGGCATTATGCCCGCGTGATCAAGGGACCCGACGGCCGTTATCACCTTCTACAGGGGATCGACCGACAAAAGGATCAATCTTATTTTTTAGCCCGCCTTACCCCGGATCAGCTTGCCAGGGCATGCTTCCCGCTGGGCGACCGGCTTAAGAGAGACGTCCGTCAACTGGCGGCCGCAAAAGACCTTCAACCCCTGACATCCGGGGAGAGCCAGGATGTATGTTTTATCCGCAATCGAACCTACGGGAGTTTTCTGGCGGAGCATGAGGGCCTTCCGCCCCGGCCGGGCCCGATCGAGGATGTCGAGGGTCGCATCATCGGACGACACCAGGGCCTCCATCTTTTCACGATCGGACAGCGCCGGGGCATCAATTGCCCGGCGGCGGAACCCTACTATGTCGTGCGCATCGATCCGGTTGGCAACCGGTTGGTGGTCGGATCCAGAAAAGACCTGAAAAGCAGTGTCGGCGAGGTGGTGGATATTAACTGGATCAACAAGCCGGCACGGTTTCCGGCGCAAGCCCGGGTTAAAATCCGCTATCGTCACCGCGCCGCCGCTGCCCGGCTGATCGCATCGGAAACGGATCAGAAGGTCCGGATCCGATTTCAGGAACCGCAAAACAGCATCACACCGGGTCAGGGTGCTGTCTTCTACGACGGCGAGGAAGTCATCGGAAGCGGCTGGATCGTTTGAGACAATGAAATTCCTGGTCACCACACTGGGCTGCAAAGTCAATCAATTCGAATCGGACGCCATCGCCCAGGCCCTGCAAACGCATGGCTGGCACGCCGTGCAAGCGGGCGAGCACGCCGATGTCTGTATCGTTAACACCTGCACCGTTACAGGGAAAGCCTCCATGCAGTCGCGCCAGGTGATTCGTCAACTGATGCGCCGACACGAGGGCGCGCGCATCATCGTGACTGGTTGCTATGCTCAGACCGCCCCCGAGGAAATCGAAAAAATCGGCGGGGTACACTATGTTATCGGCCATTTTGATAAATCCGACATCCCGCGCCTGATCGTCGAATCACTCCCGAACGACAGGGCCCCAGCCGTCCGCATGGTAAAAAATATCCAGCAGGCGGCCCGATTCAGCATGCCCCCGGCGGCGGCCTACGGCCGGCGCACAAGGCCCTACCTGAAAATCCAGGACGGCTGCAACTGCTTCTGCACCTATTGCATTGTGCCCCATGCCCGTGGTCCCAGCCGCAGCATGCCCTTTGAAGCGGTATTGGAACAATTGAAGCATCTGGGCCGGAAGAATTTTCGCGAAGTGGTACTCACGGGGATCCATCTGGGGGCCTACGGGGCGGATCTCACCCCCCCGACCCGCCTGATCGATTTATTGTACCGGATCGAAACCCTTCGCCCGCTTGACCGCCTGCGCTTGAGCTCGATCGAACCGGATGAAGTCTCTCCGGAGCTGGTGGCCTTTCTGGCGGACTCGGCCGTCTTTTGTCCGCACTTCCACCTCCCTCTGCAAAGCGGCGACGACCGGATTCTTGAACGCATGCACCGTCCCTACGATGGCCGCTATTTTATGCGAACGGTGCGTTCAATTCACGACCGTATGCCGCACGCCGCCATCGGGGCCGATGTGCTGGTCGGTTTTCCGGGGGAAGACCAGGCCTCATTCGATCGTACCTACGACTTGATTGCGGACCTTCCGCTGACCTATCTGCACGTTTTTCCCTTTTCCGCCCGCCCCGGCACACCGGCCTGTCATTTTCCCGACCGGGTTTCCGACCCGACGGTCAAAGCGCGCACGGCCCGGCTGCGGGTCCTCGGTCAGCAAAAAGGACAGGCTTTCATGCAGGCCAACATCGACCGAACCCATGACATCCTGGTCGAGAACAGACGCGACGGTCGCACCGGCTTGCTCACGGGCGTGTCCGCTAATTATCTCACCATTCTCTTTGAGGGCGATGATCGTCTCATGAACCACATCGTTCCGGTACGGGCCTCAACCGTCCATTCGGACAAGCGTTTAATGGGACACATTATCGAACATGTTAATATAAAGTAAACTTTTAATACGCAATGTCTATCATTCTGTTTTTTTAACTAATATACATCACGTATATACAGGTTTCTAAATGAGCATCATATTCACGCCCGTTATTATGCCGGTCCCTCGGGATGAACCGCCGGGCGCTAAATGCATCTGATCAAAGACCACCGGTTCGGTGATGTGCGCGGTTTCGAGCTGGGTTACGGCCCGATCGGCCGCCCGCTCATGACCGTCTATTTCTATTTTGTCGATGGTCTGCTGATCGATACCGGTCAGCACCATATGCAGCGTCAGGCCCTGCAGTTGGTGGAAAAGCTGTCGCCGATTCACCGGATTCTCATCACCCATCATCATGAAGATCACAGCGGCAATGCGGCTGCATTTCAGAACGCCACCGGTGCATCCCTGGGGGCTCATCCTCTGACGGCCGCCAAACTGCGTTCGGGGTTCAGGATTCTGCCCTACCAGCGTCTGGTCTGGGGACGGGCCCCGGTGGCCGACCCCAAGCCCCTGCCCCCCAGGATATTATCTGATCACGTTACCCTCGTGCCTTTGCATACGCCCGGCCACAGCCGGGACCACATGGCTTTCTTCGAACCGGATCGCGGCTGGCTGTTTGCGGGCGACCTGTTTATCGGTGAACGCATCAAATTCTTCCGCACGGATGAAGATATTCATGCCCAGATCGCGTCCCTTCGCAACGTGCGCCAACTGGCGTTTGAGGCCTTGTTTTGCGCCCATAACCCCTGCACAACCGGCGGACTGGAAAAAATTTCCGCCAAACTGGATTTTCTGGAAGTGCTTCGCGGTCGTGTCCGGGAATTGCGTGCACGGGGATTGGCGGAAAAGGAAATCATCGCCCGCCTGGATCCGCGCCGGGATCGTTTCGTGAAATGGTTCACGATGGGCAATGCCAGTTTTGCGAATATGGTCCGCTCAGCCCTGAAACCGGAAAAGCCCGCCACGGATAACTTTCTGTCCATATAATCCAGCCTTAATGAGCAACGGGATAATACAAGAACGCCGCCGGGGGCCGAAATATGCCCGTTCAAAATGAC
>JAERRP010000355.1 GCA_016735415.1 Desulfobacterales bacterium
CGACATGCCGATCACGGGCTTCAACGCGAGCCAGCTTTTGATAGACGGTGAAGTCACATTTGCCTGTATGTTCGAAGACATTGCCGCCGCCCGGTCTTACGTCCTCGTGCAGTTTTATATCATCAAAAACGATCATCTCGGGCGTGAGCTGAAAGACTGCCTGGTTCGAAAGGCCCAGGCGAACGTCAGGGTTTATTTTCTTTATGATGAAATCGGAAGCTATAAACTGCCGGGCAGCTATATCCGCGAAATGCAGCAGGCCGGTGTTCACGTTTCCGCCTTTCACAGCACCCGGGGTAAAACCAACCATTTCCAGCTCAATTTTCGCAACCATCGCAAGATCGTCGTGGTCGACGGCGAAACCGCCTATGTCGGGGGGCACAACGTCGGAGATGAATACATATCCCGGAATCCAAAAGTCGGACACTGGCGCGATACCCACGTCAGGATACAGGGGCCGGTCGTGGAAGCCCTCCAGTTCTGTTTTGTCGAAGACTGGCACTGGGCCACCACCCGAATTCCCGATCTGAACTGGGAACTGAAGCCCAGTCCGGCCGGATCGGAGGAAGCCCTGGTGATCGCCTCGGGGCCGGCCGATCCGCTGGAAACCTGCGGTCTCATGTTTGCGCAGGTCATCAACATGGCCCGGGAAAGGATCTGGATCGCCAGCCCGTATTTCGTGCCCGATCTCCAGATCCTGGGTGCCCTCAAGCTGGCCGTCCTGCGCGGGGTGGACGTCCGCATTCTCCTTCCCGAGAAGCCCGATCACCGCACCGTACACCTGGCGACCATTTCTTATTATCCGAACACGCTGCCGGTGGGCATCAAGCTCTACCGCTACACGGCCGGCTTCCTGCACCAGAAGGTTTTTCTGGTCGACCGGCAATGCGCGGCCGTGGGCACCGCCAATCTGGACAACCGTTCTTTCCGGTTGAACTTTGAGCTCACCCTGTTGAATTATGACGCCGCCTTCGTCCAGGCCGTCGAAGAAATGCTTGAAGCGGATTTCGACCACAGTCGATCGGTCGAACTGGCTGAATACAGCGAGCGCTCCTTTGCTTTCAGACTTTTGGCGCGATCGGCACGTCTACTGGCCCCGATCCTCTAAAACGCGATGAATAACATCCTATTAACGAAGTAATAGATCATCCGATGTGCTCCTGATAGTCCACGTTATCAGAATCGCCGGCTAAGTTTGGCCAGGGGCGTCATACCGTTAAAGCGGGGAGTACCGAAAAACTTCTCTGCTGCGTGAACTGGTTGCTCTGGTTCGGCCGGTGTAACCTATGCTGAAAGCGGCCGCTTCGGCGGGCAGCTCAAATTCGCGATTGAACCGGTTGTCCATTACACGACCCATTACAGCCAGCCGGGGGCGTGTGAAAAACGAAAAATAGTCGAAAACGGTTCCGTTTTCGTCGAGGTAAAAGAGTGTCATGGTGAGTTTGTCCACGTCTCGGAACCTGAGGTCCATGGTCCCGGATACGTTCAGCGTACCGTTCGCGACACGGAATTCATAATTAATCGTCATGTCCCTGGTAACGAAGGTGCCGGCGTGGGGTCCTCCGGGCTTGAGCATGATCTGATTCGTCGCGGGCACGTTTCGACCGATCCGCGCCGCACCGGGGGTCTGGCAACCCACGGGCATGACCCACAGAAAGACGGCGGCGATCAAAAACAAACCGCAATCCCACATCTTCCTTGCTGCTAAACTTTGTTTTTTTCGATGTGTAACCATTTTTCTCTCCCTGGACTTTGATAGGTTCAGAGTTTCTTTTTGGACACTGATTCCAATGTCGCGCAGTTTACCTGACAGCGCACCCGTCAGATCTCTACGGCTGGCCCCGGGAAAAGGAAAATACGCTGGGGCCTGGTTGTCAAATTGTGCTCCTTCTTTTTATCCGGAAGTATCTTTCAGCGTCCAGATCAGAAGTCATCTCATGGCAGGTGCCGAACAGCACGCGCGTCAATCGTGATGTTGTCAAAAGACCCTGTTCGCGCATCAGCCATTGAGATTTCCGTTAACGGGCGTCATCGACCCACGCGTGCACCCGCTTTTCGAGAAACGCGTAGAACGGGTTGTGACGCAAACGCAAAAACCAGTTCTCAGGCAGTTTGAGCAGGCCCCGCTCGCCCTGAATGGCCATTCGTCCAAGGAACAGGCTGTTCCTGTCTTCCGGGGGGTGCTGGCCATAGAGGGGATCATCGGGCGGGAAGGGCAGGGCCACATGGGATAAGGAGATCACCCCCAAGGGCCAGTCGAGACTTAACGGTTTCGTCTTTGATGCATCGGATGAAAACGGTGGTTTATGGCGGGGGAGCACCGCACGACCCTCCCGGGTTGCATTTGTGCCCCG
>JAERRP010000394.1 GCA_016735415.1 Desulfobacterales bacterium
ATTGCCTCGGTGTGTGTCCTTTCGATGTGCCCCGGTTTCTGCCGGATGGGAAAATGGCCAAGTGCGATTTCTGCCATGATCGAATCGTGTCGGGACGGCGGCCATCCTGCGTTCAAGTCTGTCCCACCCACGCCTTGACGGTCGTACACCGGTCTTCGAAATCATAATGGACAACCCCTTAAAAAGTTGACCCGGACCAATTAGATACTTGACAAATTACATGCAATATTGTACGAGCAAAAACAACAAAGTTGCATTATACGAGATATGGTTCAGTTATATGCAACTTGCACGGACAGCCATTTTCCTGCCCCATGGCCCCGATGACACATGATGCAAAGGGTACCATTCCAATACCGGGAGGTTAACGATGAATGAACAAGTTTTTACCAATTGCACCAACGCCGGACCCGTCAGTGTTTATGTCAAGGACGGCAAGGTGACGCGGATTCGTCCATTGGTTGCCGATGAAAAAGATTTCAAACCATGGGTGATCG
This sequence comes from Desulfobacterales bacterium, assembly GCA_016735415.1. The sequence goes on from JAERRP010000394.1 coordinate 498, forward strand.
AGGCGGATGGAAAGAAGTACTCACCCCCCAAGAAATTTTCCGTGGCGCCCTATGTTCACGCCGAGCGCCGCCGTCTATACTCGGACGAGCGGATTAAATATCCCATGAAGCGCGTGGATTTCGATCCCAACGGCGAGCGCAACCCCCGGAATCGTGGAAAATCCGCCTATGAAAGAATTTCATGGGATGAGGCCCTGGACATCGTCTCCGGTGAACTCAAGCGCGTCAAGGACACCTATGGCGGTTCGGCCATCAGCGGGATGACCTCCTCGCATCACAACTGGGGGATCGTGGGTTACAAGATGGGTCCCTTTGCCCGTTTCATGAACATGCTGGAGTTCACGCCCGTGCTGGACAACCCGGACAGTTGGGAAGGCTGGCACTGGGGCGCCACCCACACCTACGGGTTCTACTGGCGGCTGGGCATGCCCGAGCAATACGATTTGCTGGAAGACGGGCTGAAAAATGCGGAAATGATCGTCTTCTGGTCCAATGATCCGGACACCACCCGCGGCACCTACTCCGGCCAGGAATCATCCATCTGGCGACAGTGGCTCAAGGAAAAAGGGGTGGAGACGGTCTTTATCGACCCCTTCCACAATTATACCGCCGCCGCCATGGAGGGCAAATGGATCGCCCCGCGCATGGGGACCGACGCGGCCATGGCCATGGCCATCGCCCATGTCTGGATCACCGAGGATACCTATGACAAAGATTACATCGCAACGCACACCATCGGATTCGATGAATTCAAGAAATACATTCTCGGTGAAATCGACGGCCAGCCCAAAACACCGGAGTGGGCCGAAGCGGAATCCACGGTCAAGGCGCGCGTCATTCGTGCCCTTGCCCGCCAGTGGGCCAAAAAACGGACGGTGCTCTCCGGCGGCTCCCGGGGCGGTGAAGGCGGTGCCTGCCGTACGGCCTTCGGCACGGAATGGGCCCGCATGATGGTGCTGCTCCAGGGCATGCAGGGCCTTGGCAAACCCGGTCGAAGCATTTGGGGAACCACCATGGGCGCGCCTTCGGACACGGATGTCTGGTTCCCCGGCTACGCCGATCTGCAGGGGCGCATCGCAACCTCGACCGTGGCGGATTACCTGCCGATCAATGCCAACCAACAGCGCCTGTGGCGCCTGACGGTTCCGGATGCCGTTCTGGAACCGCCCGTGAGCTGGTATGGCGAAGGGTTCTGCGGCCAGTCTCTGGAGCAGCAGTTCAAGCATTTTGAATACCCCCTGGAAGGACATTCGGAAATCAAACTGTTTTACCGCTACGGCGGATCCTTCATGGGCACCATGAGTGATACGACCAAGTGGGTACGGATGTACCAGAGTCCCAAACTGGAGTTTGTGGTCAACCAGGATGTGTGGTTCAACAGCGAGACCCGCATGGCCGATGTGATCCTGCCGGTCTGCACCAACTTCGAACGCGACGACGTGGGTGAATTCGCCGCCGCCGGGGGCTATACCGTGCACGCCAGCAGCGGATGCAACCACCGCATTATCGTGCGCCAGCAGAAATGCATGGAGCCCATGTGGGAATCCAAATCCGACTACCGGATCTTTACCCTGCTGGCCGAGCGACTGGGCCTGAAAGAGACGTTTACCGACGGGAAAACCGAACTGGAATGGGTCAAACTCTTTTTTGAGTCCTCCGACCTGCCCAAGTATATCAGTTGGGAGGAATTCGACAAAAAAGGCTATTATATCATCAACCCCAAAGAGGGATATCAGGCCACGCCTTCGCTGCGCTGGTTCGCCGAAGGGCGCAACTGCGACACACCGGACCTGAACAACCCCAAACGCAATACCGACCAGGCCAAAGACCTGGGGACCTACAGCGGCAGGATCGAGTTCGCCTCCGAGAGTTTGAAGGCCCACTTCCCGGATGACGAGGAGCGTCCGGTTTCCCCGCGCTATATCCCCAGTTGGGAAGGGCACCACAGCGACCTGTTCAGGAAGTATTCCCTGCAACTGCTCTCACCCCACCCGCGGTTTTCCTTCCACTGCCATTACGACAAGCACACCGACTGGCTGGATGACATACCGGTGCACCGCATCAAGAAAGACGGGTACGCCTGGTGGCCGGCACGCATCAATCCGGCGGATGCCGAACCCCGCGGTATCAAAAACGGTGATTATGTGCGCCTCTACAATGACCGCGCCTCGGTGCTCTGCCTGGCGGTGGTCACAGAACGGGTCAGACCGGGCGTCATTCACAGCTATGCCTCCTCGGCCAAATACGACCCGCTGATCCCCGGCAACCCCGATTCGCCGGACAAGGGCGGATGTGTGAGCATGCTGACGCCTTCGCGCATGCTGTCCAAGAAGGCACCCGGCATGACGCCCAATTCATGTCTCATCGAAATTGAAAAATGGGAGGGTTAAAATGTCTCGTTACAGCCTGTTGATCGATGTCACCAAATGTACGGGGTGCTATAACTGCTTCCTTGCATGCCGGGACGAATATTACGGCAATGATTACCCGTCCTACTCGGCGGCCCAGCCCCTGGACGGTCAATTCTGGATGCAGATCAAAGAAATCGAACGCGGGAGCTACCCCAAACCCAAAGTCTCCTATATCCCCAGGCCCTGCATGCACTGTGAGTCGGCGCCCTGTATGGACGCCGCCAAAGACGGGGCCGTGTATCGCCGGGATGACGGCATCGTCATGATTGACCCTGAAAAAGCCCGGGGCCAGGATGCCATTGCCAACGCCTGCCCCTATCGCGTTATTTACTGGAATGCGGAAAGGCAGGTTCCCCAGAAATGCACCCTTTGTGCGCACCGGCTCGATGAGGGCGAGAAACAGCCGCGTTGTGTAGAATCATGTCCCACCGGCGCCCTGTTGTTCGGCGACCTGGACGATCCCGACAGCGAAATCGCCCAACGGGCGGCTGATGCCGAAACCGAAGCGCTGCACCCCGAGTTCGCGGCCCAACCCCTGGTGAAGTACATTGGTCTTCCCAAACGGTTCGTGGCCGGCGAAGTCGTCCTGCAGGACAACATGGGCGAGTGCGCTCAGGGCGTGAGCGTTTCGCTTGCGGGCGGCGGCCTCAACCTTGAAACCCAAACGGATCTGTACGGCGATTTTGAATTCGAGGGTCTGGAAAAAAACGAAGATTACCAGATCAGCATTGCGGCCGACGGTTACGCCGCCCGGCAGATCGCGTTTGCAACCCGTAAAGATATGAATCTGGGTGAAATCGTCCTGAAACCCAAATAATCAGCGGCCGGCTGCCAACCGGGCCAGGCGTCCATGGTTGGCCCCCTGGTACATCGTCGAAGCATAACGGATTGAGCGCGGGCTGAATCGAAAATACACGGTCGTATAAGAAACGATTCAGCGCCCGGCATTGTCAATCGCAAGGAGGATTGGGATGATCAGTGTAAAAGATGCACAGGGTACCCCGTATGATGCGGCCAAACATTCTGAAGTTTATGGCCTGCAAAAAATAACCGAGGCGCAGTCCGAACGTACAACGGTATGCTACTCCTATTTCCAGCCCAACGGCGGCGCGGAAATGTCGTCTTCGCCCAAAGAGCGCGTCTATTATGTGGTCAAGGGTTCCGTCACCGTCAGCGGTCCTGACGAAAAGCATGTATTGAACGAAGGCGACCTGATCTATATCGCGCCGGGTGAAGAACGCGACATGGTCATCAACAACGGCAAGCCGGCCGAGGTGCTGGTTTTTATCATCACACCCTGATTTTTAAATCCGGGCGCCTGTAAAACCGCATGCCGGATGAACGGTTCCAGGTGGCGGGTGGCGGACATCGTCAAAATTGAAGCCCTGAGACGTTGCACCCGGCTTCAGGGTGCCTGGCCGCCAACCCGCCCGCGGCGAACCGTGCCCCGTGAACCCTTTTAAAGGAGCAGACAAAATGAAAGACATGTTCAGACTGAACGGTAAAATCGCAATCGTCACCGGCGGGGCCGGCGGCATTGGGGAAGCTTTGGCCATGGGACTGGGAATTCAGGGCGCCACCGTGGTGGTTTCCAGCCGCAACCAGGAGGCCATCGAAAAGGTCGCCCAGGAGATTACGGAAGCATCCGGCAACGAGGCCATCGCGGTCGCTTGTGACGTCACCGATGAGACCAGCATGCAGAACCTGGTGGACACCGTGGTGAAGAAATACGGACGCTTGGACATCCTGGTCAATGCCATGGGCATGAACATCAAACGGGCTGCCCTGGACTACCCCATGGAAGACTGGGACAAACTGTTTGAAGTCAACGTCAAGGGGACCATGATCGCGTGCAAGTTTGCCGCCCGGGCGATGAAAGCGCAAAAGGGCGGCGCCATCGTAAACCTCTCCTCCGTAAGAGGTATTCGCGGATACACCGGCGGCAACACCGGGTACTGCGCCACCAAGGGCGCGGTGGAACTGATTACCAGGGCCCTAGCCCTGGAATGGGCTCCCTATAACATTCGCGTCAATGCCCTTGGTCCGGCCCTGGTGATCACCCCGGGCACCCGGCATATTGCCGAGAATCCCGAACTGGCTAAAAAATATGCCGCGGCGATTCCCCTGGGAAGAATTGGCAAGCCCGAAGATATGGCCGGTGCGGTTCTCTTTCTGGTATCCGAGGCGGCCGGTTTCGTAACCGGCCAGACCATCTATGTCGATGGTGGCCTGACCGCAGCTTGACAGCACCCGTCAAACGAAC
>JAERRP010000066.1 GCA_016735415.1 Desulfobacterales bacterium
CGCACGGTGGTTCCCGAGCCCTTGGGGGCCACCAGGATGACATCCACGTTTTCCGGCGGGATCACCCCGGTCTGCGCATTGAAGACCACGGAAAAGCCGTGGGAGAAATACAGGGCATCTCCCGGGTTGAGACAGGCTTTGACGGTCGGCCACATGGCGGCCTGGCCGGCATCGGAGAGCAGGTACTGGATAATCGTGCCGCGCCGGGCGGCCTCTTCGACCGGAAAGAGGGTTTCCTGCGGGACAAAGCCGTCGGCCACGGCCCGCTCCCAGGAGGCGCCGCCTTCGCGCTGCCCGACGATGACCTGGACGCCGTTGTCGCGCATATTGAGGGCCTGCCCGGGTCCCTGGACCCCGTATCCCAGCACGGCCACGGTTTCCTCGGCCAGAACCGCCCGGGCTTCGTCCAGGGTAAATTCTACCGAGGTTATGACTTCCTCCACTACACCACCAAAATCGATTTGCGCCATCGGATTGCCTCCAAGTCTGTTAGTAGCTTATTTTGAGATTGGTTATAGTTAAAACTGTGTCCCGTTCATGCTCCATTGGTCGTCTTCGGGTACTGGTCAGGCGGTGTTGCCTCCGCGCCCTAAGCATCGCCGTCATTTGGGTTCGCGGATCAGTGCGATCGTGCCGGTGCGGGCGATTTTCTTGATGCTCATGGGCCGCAGCAGATTGAGCAGCGCGGTCAGTTTGCCCTCGTCGCCGGTCACTTCAATAATGTAATGCTCCAGCCCCACATCGATGACCTTGCAGCGGAAGATATCGACGATGCGCAGAATCTCGGCCCGATGTTCGGGGCTGGCCTTGACACAGATCAGGGCCATCTCCCGCATGACGGAGTCCTCGTGCGTCAGGTCGCGCACTTTGACCACGTTGACCAGTTTGTTGAGCTGTTTTTCGATCTGCTCCACCACCGGCGGATTAGCCTTGGTGACGATGGTAATGCGCGAAATGCCCGCTGTCATGGTTTCGGCCACACACAGACTTTCGATGTTGAATCCGCGGCCGCTGAAGAGCCCCACCACGCGGGAAAGCACCCCGGGTTCATTGTCCACCAGCATCGTTATGACGTGTTTGTTTTCTCTCATGGCTTTTCCCATTAAACCAGCAGCATTTCCGTGATGTTGGCGCCCGCAGGCACCATGGGATAGACGCTTTCTTCTTTTTCGACCACGAAATCCATGATAACCGGCTGATCGCAGGTGAGCCCCTCCTTCAAAACCGGAACAACTTCTTCCGGCCGGGTGGCGCGCAGCCCTATGGCTCCAAAGGCTTCGGCCAGTTTAACGAAGTCGGGCTGGTGGTCCATGGTCGTGCAGGCGTAGCGTTTTTCATATAATATCTACTGCCATTGCCGCACCATTCCCAGGTATCCGTTGTTAAGGATCAGGATTTTGATCGGCAGGCAGGACTGCATGGCCGTGGCCATCTCCTGGATGTTCATCTGGATGCTGCCGTCCCCGGCCACATCCACCACGATGCGGTCAGGCCGCGCGGCCTTGGCGCCGATGGCGGCCGGCAGGCCGAAGCCCATGGTGCCAAGACCACCTGAAGTAATGAACTGGTGGGGCCCGTCGAAATGGTAGTATTGAGCCGCCCACATCTGGTTCTGCCCTACTTCCGTCGTGATGATGGCTTTGCCCTCGGTGAGATCGAAGAGTTTGTCGATCACGAACTGGGGTTTGATGATGGTGGCCCCCTGATCGTAGGCCATGCAGTGCTCATTTTTCCAGGTTGCAATCTGTTCCAGCCATTCCCGGCGGTTTTCTTCGAGCGCGTTAAAATTATCTTCGGCCAGCATGCGGTTGATCTCTTTCAAAGATTCCAGACAGTCGCCCACCACCGGTATGGCCACCCCGACGTTTTTGCGAATGGAGGTGGGGTCGATATCGATATGTACGATCTGGGCGTTGTGGGCGAAAGTTTCGATTTTGCCGGTCACCCGGTCGTCGAAACGCACGCCGATGGCGATCATGAGATCGCAGGCCCCGGTGGACATGTTGGCCCGGTAGGTGCCGTGCATTCCGATCATGCCCAGCCAGAGGGGGTCGGAGCCGGGAAAGGCCCCCAGGCCCATCAGGGTGGTGGTGACCGGCATGCGCGTCCGGCGGGCGAAAGTGGTAAATGCTTCCGAGGCGCCCGACAGGATCACCCCGCCACCGCCGAAGAGAAGCGGCCGGCGGGCCTTTTTGATCAGTCCCACGATTTTCTTCAACTGCCTCATATTGGGGCGGTAGGTGGGCTGATAAGACTTTATCCTGACATCCTCCCGGGGTTGGAGTACGGCGACCTGGACGGCGATATCCTTGGGGATATCCACCAGGACCGGTCCGGGACGCCCGGAACGGGCCAGGAAAAAAGCCTCGCGCATGGTCTGTGCCAGATCGTCGATGGATTTGACGAGGTAGTTGTGCTTGGTGCACGGTCGCGTGATGCCGACGATGTCGACCTCCTGGAAAGCGTCGTTGCCGATCAGGTGGGTCGGCACCTGGCCGGTGATGACGACCACTGGAATCGAATCCATATAAGCCGTGGCAATACCGGTGACGGTGTTGGTGGCCCCGGGCCCCGAGGTCACCAGGCAGACGCCGACCCGGCCGCTGGCGCGCGCATATCCGTCGGCGGCGTGGACGGCGCCCTGCTCATGGCGCACCAGGATGTGTCGAATATCGGTTTTGACCAGTTCGTCGTAGATATCGATGACGGCGCCCCCCGGAAAACCGAAAATGGTGTCGACCGCTTCTTCTTTCAGGACGGTCATCAGGATTTGGGCTCCGGTCATTTCCATGGTTTTTGCTCCTCGTTTGGTTTCCTTACTTAAGCGACAATTGCCCCCTGGGCGGCCGATGCGACCTGTTTGGCATAGCGGGCCATATAGCCTTTCGTAATCTTAGGCGGCGGGGGCTGCCAGGCCTTCAGACGCTTTTCGATCTCCTTGGCGGGCAGATCCAAGGTGATCTTTTTTTCCGGTATGTCAATGCGGATGATGTCGCCCTCGGCCACGATCGCCAGCGGTCCGCCCTGCATGGCTTCCGGGGAGATATGGCCGATCGCGGCCCCCCGGGTTCCGCCCGAAAAACGGCCGTCTGTCAGCAGGGCCACGTGAGTGTCCAGATCCATGCCTGCAATGGCGGACGTCGGGGTCAGCATCTCCCGCATGCCGGGTCCCCCCATGGGGCCTTCGTAGCGGATGACAATGACATCGTCTTTGCGGATATCGCCGTCCATGATGGCCCGGGTGGCCTCTTCTTCTGATTCGAAGACGCGGGCCGGACCGCTGTGCCGCAGCATTTCACTGCGTACGGCGGTCTGCTTGACCACGCAGCCTTCGGGCGCCAGGTTGCCGAACAAAACGGCCAGGCCGCCCATCTCATGATGCGGCCGTGTCAGCGGCCGGATGACCTCATCGTCGCGCACCACGGCGGCCGCGATCGTATCCGCCACGGTGCCGCCGTTTATATTGAGGCAGGCCGTATCGATCAGACCGCCCTGATCGAGTTGTTTGAGAACGGCGGGGATACCGCCGGCCCGGTGCAGGTTTTCGATATGGTGCCTGCCGCCGGGGCTGAGTGAGCACAGGTGCGGCGTCTTCCGGCTGATGGTGTTGATCATTTCCAGGTCGATGGAAACACCGGCCTCGTGGGCCAGGGCCGTGAGGTGTAAAACGGTGTTGGTGGAACAGCCCAGGGCCATATCGACGGTCAAAGCGTTGCGAAAGGCCTGGGGCGTCATGATCTGACGCGGGGTGACCCCCTCGCGGACCAGTTCGACCGCGCGCATGCCGGCCTGTTTGGCCAGGCGGGTGCGGGCCGCGAAAACGGCCGGGATGGTACCGTTGCCGGGAAGGGCCATACCGATGGCCTCGGTGAGGCAGTTCATCGAGTTGGCCGTAAACATCCCGGAGCAGGAACCACAGGTGGGGCAGGCGGCCTCTTCGATGGCCAGCAGCTCTTCTTCCGACATCTTGCCGGCCTTCACGGCCCCCACGGCTTCGAAGACGCTGATCAAGTCCACCTTGCCGCCGGCGCAGGTGGGGTGCTCGCCGGCCAGCATGGGCCCTCCGCTGATCACGATGGCCGGAAGATCAAGGCGGGCCGCCGCCATCAGCATGCCCGGTACGATCTTGTCGCAGTTGGGGATCAATACGAGCGCGTCAAAGGCATGGGCGATGGCCATGACTTCAATGGAATCGGCGATCAGTTCCCGGCTTCCCAGGGAATACTTCATGCCGGTGTGGTTCATGGCGATGCCGTCGCAGACGCCGATGGTGCCGAAGTCGATCGGTGTTCCCCCGGCCATGTAGACCCCGGTTTTGACGGCGGCGGCCACACCGTCCAGGGGGGCGTGGCCCGGGGTGATTTGATTGGCGGCATTGGCAATGCCGATCAGGGGCCGCCCGATCTCCTGATCCGTATAGCCGATGGCTTTCAACAACGCGCGGTGGGGGGCTCTTTCAATCCCTTGCTTGACCTGATCGCTTTTCATCTGAGCGTCTCCTGGTCTCCTGCAAAAAAAAATCCGTTACCAGCGGCGGGCTGATAACGGATTTGGTGTTTTGCGGTTCTGCTGTTTTTAAGCCGGTATCAACCCCTTGCCCCGCGGTAGAATAAGAAGTTCTACCCCGAGGATAAGAATAAGGACTACAAGGATGTTGATGCTGGCAATAAGTTTCATGACACAGTCGTATCGTTAAGTTTCGGGATCAGTTAGCAGCCCCGTCCGAAGTTGTCAAGACATTTCCGGTCAGGCGTAGCCGGTTACGTCGAGGAGCGGCAAAGAGCGAGAACGCCGCCCGGGGCCGAAAGATGCCCCTTCAAAATTGGCCCAGTGGTCCTCCCGAAGGGGTAGGTTTTGGTTCCGGGCAAGGCCTCAGCGATTTGCCGGCCGCAGGCGTAGCCGGTTACGTCGAGGAGCGGCAAAGAGCGAGAACGCC
>JAERRP010000233.1 GCA_016735415.1 Desulfobacterales bacterium
CAGTGAAGGCGACACCTACGGCGGCATCTCCATGCTGCTCAACAACAATATCTCCATTCGCACCATGCGGGTCGAAGAAGATTCTTATTTTTTCGTGCTGCCCCGCGCCCATTTTTCAGACCTGTGCCAGCGCTGCCCGGCTTTTTCGGACTTTTTTACCGACACCTTCGGCAAGCGCATGCTCGACCGCTCCTATGCCGAAATATTCTCCCGGCGCATTTTGCCGAAAGACGAAACCCTGCACATTTTCAACATTTCGGTCGAACGCCTGATGACCCGCGACATCCTTGCCTGCCAGCAGAATCTTCCGGCCCAGCAGGCCGCTGAGTTCATGCGCCGAAGGCGCTGCAGCTCGATTCTGGTTCAGAACAAAACGGGCCAGTATATCGGCATTGTCACCGACGCCGACCTGCGCAACCGTATTATCGCGCAGGGTCTGGACATCCACACCCCGGTAGCAGCGATCATGTCCACACCCCTGGCCGACATTTCCGGCCAGTTGTCGGTCTTTGAAGCCATGATGGCAATGATGCAGCAGAACCTGAAGCACCTGGCGGTCAAGGACGGCAGCGGACAGATCATCGGCACTGTCAGCAGCCGGGATCTGCTGGCGGCTCAGGGACAGTCGCCGCTCTTCATCGTGCGTGAAATCAAATCGGCCATTTCGCGTAAAGAGCTGCACCAGAAACAGCGGCAACTGCCGGGGCTGGTCCATAGCCTGATCAATTCAGGCGCCCGGGCCGAAAATGTTACGCGCCTGATTTCCACCATCGCGGATGCGATCCTCAACCGCCTGATCGAAATGGCAATTGAATCCCTCGGGCCGCCACCGGCGCGCTTCGTCTTCATGATCATGGGCAGCGAAGGCCGCCATGAGCAGACCCTCAAGACCGATCAGGACAACGCCATCATTTTTCAGGACGTGGGCGAGGCGGCCCTGCCCGAAGTCCGCCACTATTTTCTCACCCTGGGAGAAACGGTCTGCACCTGGCTGGACGAAACCGGTTATGCCTTCTGTAAAGGCGGGGTCATGGCCATGAATCCCGACTGGTGCCAGCCCTTCAGCGTCTGGTGCCAAAAATTTTCCGGGTGGATTCATACCGCCGATCCTGAAAACCTGCTGCACTCCAGCATTTTTTTCGATTTTCGAGGTGCTTTCGGAGACATGGGCTTCATCGATCGGTTGCGGCGCCATCTTTTCGAATCCCTGGCCGGGTGGTCCGGATTCTTTCGGCACCTCACTGAAAATGCCCTGCATTTCAAGCCGCCCATCGGTTTTTTCCGCAACTTCGTGGTCGAATCCAAAGGTGAACACCGCAACGCCTTTGATATCAAGCGCGCCATGATGCCGGTGGTCGATTTTGCCCGGATCCACGCCCTTAAAAACCAGATTGCCGAAACCAATACCCTGGGGCGGCTTTACGACCTGAATGCCGGCGGCCATATCTCGGACAAGGATTATGAAGAAATCTCAAAATCATACAGCTACCTGATGCAGCTTCGGTTCATCCGCCAGATCACCGCCGTTATCGAAGAAAACGCCCCCGCGGACAATTACATCAATCCCAAAAAACTCTCGCGCATCGAACAGACCATGCTGAAGGAAATATTCAAACGGATTGAAAATTTCCAAACCAAGATGAGCTTCGAATTTACCGGTCAATGACGGCGGCGGTCCATGTCAACCGTTCCGGCCGCGGCCATTTTAACTTGACATCATCTTGAAACCATGCGAATTTTTCGTTGACTGGAACATGGAGAAACAATGCGCGTGACAATTCCCAAAGACCAGACCCAAAAGCACTACTGGTGGTGGCAGATCCCAACCTGAGGTGCGCCACCGGGAACGCTCAAAAAAATTGCAAGGATTTAGATCAAGCGACCGTGGACAGCCCCTCAAAGGCCCACGGTTTTTCAGTTTCTGAGGCCGTGGACGGCGATTTCCACGGTCGCTTTCTTTTGGCAGGCATAATTTGTCTGCGAGCGAAACCTTTTCAATAGCTTTCAAAATCCGGAGGCCTGCTCCATGCTGCTGAAACAATTTCCAACACGTGAAGCTTTTCTCACCATGAGCCGCCAGGCCAATATTTTACCGGTGGCCTGCGAAATCCTGGCCGACACGGAAACCCCGGTTTCGCTGCTGGGCAAGTTCTACCGCTGGCAGTCCGATCTGTTCCTGTTTGAAAGTGTTGAAGGCGGTGAACGCTGGGGGCGCTACAGTTTTCTGGGCACCTCGGCCCGCAGCCATGTGCGGGTTTTCCCGGATGTCGTGGCCATCCGTGAAAAGGGCCGGGAAGAACGGATCCCGCACGCCGGGCGTCCTCTTGAAATCCTTAAAAAACAGATGCAGGCCTACCGGCCGGCAGTCGTTTCCGATCTGCCGCGCTTCTGGGGTGGCATGGTGGGTTATCTGACTTACGAATCGGTCAGTTTTATAGAGGCTATCCCCCATCAGTGGCCGGCCGATAAACCGCTGGCCCATTTTATCGTGCCGGACGAGTTGGTCATCTTCGACAATGTCCGCCATACCCTAACGGCGCTGATCATTGTTTACCTGGAAGATGGCCAGTCCGCCGAAACGGCCTATGACGAAGCGAAAAAGCGTCTGCAGGGTCTCCTGCGGCGCATTTCCACCCCCACACCGGCCGTGGAGACCCGACTGGCCGGCGCGACCGCCCCGGAATACACCTGCCGGCTTCAGGCCGTACATCCGGATTCGGATTTTCAGGAGAGCGTCAAAAAAGCAAAGGACTTTATCCGTGCCGGCGACATCATCCAGGCCGTTATTTCGCAGCCTTTCATCTGTGACCATCCGCCGGACCTCTGGTCCCTCTACCGGGCCCAGCGTTACATCAACCCGTCACCCTACCTGTTTTTTCTTAAACTGGGCGACATGGCCCTGGTGGGGTCTTCCCCGGAAACCATGGTGCGCCTCGAAAACGGCGTGGCGACCTTGCGGCCCATTGCCGGAACACGCCCCCGCGGCGCCAGCGACAAAGAAGATCGCAAGCTGGCCGGCGAACTGCTGGAAGACGAGAAAGAAAAAGCGGAACACCTCATGCTGGTAGATCTGGGACGCAACGACCTGGGCCGCGTGGCTGAAACCGGCACCGTGCAGGTGACCGATCTGATGGTCATCGAGCGCTATTCGCATGTCATGCATCTGGTTTCCAACATTACCGCCGATCTCATGTCCGGCTGCGACGCCTGGGATCTGCTGGCCGCTTCCTTCCCGGCCGGCACCCTTTCCGGAGCACCCAAGATCCGCGCCATGGAAATAATCGCCGAATTGGAGCACGAACCCCGGGGGCCCTACGGCGGAGCGGTCGGCTATGTATCCTTCAGCGGCAACATGGACATGGCCATCACCATCCGCACGGCCACAATCGAACAGGGCCGCCTGACCGTTCGGGCCGGGGCGGGCATCGTGGCCGACAGCGATCCTGAACGGGAGCGCATGGAAACCGTCAGCAAAGCCCGGGCCATGGAGCGCGCCCTGGACATGCTCTCGCCGAACCGCTAAAAAGGAAATCTGCGCCATGATTGTCATGATCGATAATTTTGATTCGTTTACCTATAATCTGGTCCAATACCTGCGGCAGCTGGGTCATGATGTTTTCGTGGCCCGCAACAATGCCCTGACGGTTGACGAAATTGAACGCATGACCCCCCGGGGCATCGTCATCTCCCCCGGCCCCGGGCGACCCGAAAATGCCGGCGTTTCCATGGCGGCCATCCGCACCTTTTCCGGGCGCATCCCAGTCCTGGGCGTGTGTCTCGGCCATCAGGCCATCGCGGCCGCTTTCGGCGGCCGCATCGTATCGGCCCGCCACCTGATGCACGGCAAAACATCGGATGTCACCGCTGACGGCCGCTCGGTTTACCAGGGAATCAAGCAACCCTTTAAAGCCATGCGCTACCATTCACTGGCCGTATCCCGTAAAGATTTACCGGATTGCCTTGAAATAACGGCCGAATCCGAAGACGGCGAAATCATGGGCCTTCGGCATCGCGAGCATCCCACCGAAGGGCTTCAATTTCATCCCGAATCCATCATGACCCCGGTCGGCAAGCGTCTGCTGCGCAATTTTCTGAAAAGCTGTTGACTCGCAAAAACCTGAAAGACAAGAACAACCGCGGCGGCGTGCCAGCGGTTTCAGCGATCCCTGACAGGAGGAAAATTCCCATGTTTCGTGACTATCTCCAACAGATTGTGGCGGGTGAGAACCTGGACCAAAAACAGATGGCCGACATGTTGAGCCATATCTTCGCGGGCCAGATTACGGACGCCCAGATCGGTGCCTTCATGGCCGCCCTGGCCACCAAGGGCGAAACCGAGGAAGAACTGGCCGGGGCGGCCACGGCCATGCGCCGAAAGGCCGGCCGGATCCAATGCACCGCCGCCACCGTGGTCGACACCTGCGGCACGGGCGGCGACGGCCTGAACACCTTCAATATTTCCACCACGACCGCCTTTGTGGTGGCCGGCTGCGGCGTCACCGTGGCCAAACACGGCAACCGGGCGGTTTCCAGCAAATGCGGCAGTGCCGACGTCCTGGAAGTCCTGGGGGTGCGGCTCGATCTTGATCCGGAACTGGTGGAGGAAGCCGTGGGGGAAATCGGCATCGGGTTCCTTTTTGCACCGCTTTACCACAGCGCCATGCGCCATGCGGCCAAGGCCCGCAAGGAAGTGGGATTGCGAAGTATTTTCAACATGCTGGGGCCACTTACCAATCCGGCCGGTGCCAACTGCCAGCTTATCGGTGTCTACGCACCGGAATTGACCGAAATGTTTGCCCATACCCTGCGCCTGCTGGGATCCCGCCAGGCCTATGTGGTTCACGGCCACGACGGATTGGACGAAATCACCATCTGCGCCCCGACCCGCATATCGGAACTGAAAGACGGCCAGGTGCGGACCTTCAATCTGGATCCCACCACCTTTTTCGGCGATCCGGCCAGGGCTGAAGATCTGGCCGGCGGCGATCCCGAAGCCAACGCGGCCATTACTTCCGCTATCCTTGCCGGTGAGAAGGGACCACGACGCAATGTGGTCCTGTTGAATGCGTCTGCCGCATTGGTGGCGGCCGGCAAGGCGGAGGACTTCGAAGAAGGTCTGGCCCGGGCCCGCACATCCATCGACGACGGCGCCGCCAAGTCCAAACTGGACGAACTGGTACAGTTCACCCGGGAAAACGCCCCGACCCAATAGAACTTTTCAATCTGGAAATGCCAGCGCAAATGGATATCCTGACACGTATTGTCGCGCACAAAAAAGAAGAAGTGGCTTCCGCGGCCGGCCGGATACCATTGGCCAACCTGCGTGGCCAGGCCCTGGCGGCCAAGGCCCGACGCCCGTTCTTTAAAGCCCTGGAACGCCCCGGCCCTTCCGGTGTCAATATCATTGCCGAAATCAAGCGGGCCTCACCCTCCAAAGGTTTGCTCTGCCCGAATCTGGATGCGGCCCGAACGGCATGCGCTTACCATACCGGCGGTGCGGCGGCCCTGTCGGTTTTGACGGACCGCACCTTTTTCAAGGGCGGGCCGGAAGCCCTCAAGGCGGCCCGGGCGGCCGTGCCCCTGCCGGTATTGCGCAAAGATTTCCTGATCGATGAATACCAGGTCTACGAATCGATGGTCATGGGCGCCGACGCCGTCCTTCTGATATGCCGGATCCTGTCCGATCGCCAGCTTGATGAACTGCTGGCCTTGTGCCGCGAACTCGGTCTGGACACGCTGGTCGAAATCCACACCCGGGAGGATCTCGATACCGCCCGTCGGGCCCAAGCCCCCCTGGTGGGCATCAACAACCGCAATTTGTCGACCTTTGAAACGGATTTGAACACGGCCATGGGAATGGCCCGCCATCTGGATGCCGCCCAGGTGCCGGTGGCCGCCAGTGGCATCCGCGGGCCGGAGGATATCCGCCGCAATTTGAACTGCGGCATTTATAATTTCCTGATCGGTGAAACCCTGGTGCGCGCCGAAGACCCGGCCACAGTGCTGAGGGAAATGATCCGGGCCGGCGCCGGATCCGGGCAACCGGCGCCGGCCACCCACAAGGGAAAACGACGATAATGCGAAGGATCCGCCGCGATGTCCGATAAGGTGTTGGACGCCAACCACCCTCAAATCAAAATCTGCGGACTGACCCGACCGCAGGAAGCCGAAGCTTGTGCCGCCGCCGGTGCCGATGCGATCGGCTATATTTTCTACCCCCCCAGTCCCCGCTGCATTCCGGCTGAACAGGCCGGCCGGATCACGCGTGTGCTGCCGGATACGGTCTGCCCGGTGGGAATCTTCGTCAACGCGACTTACGATGCCATTATGCAAACGGTTGAAATCGCAGGCCTCCGCGCCGTCCAGTTGCACGGTCGTGAAACCCCCGTACTAGTGGAACGCTTGCGCACAAACGGTCTTACGGTGATCAAAGCACTGTTTTATAAGGGCACCCCCGGCTTTAACGCCATCGCCCGCTATTCGGCCTCCGCCTATCTCGTGGAATGTGTCGGCGGTCCCTTGCCGGGCGGCACCGCCCTTTCGTGGAACTGGTGCGAGGCCCGCCCGCTCTCAAACGATTTTCCCGTTGTTCTGGCCGGCGGTCTGTCGCCGGAAAACATTGCCGCCGCCATCCGGGAAGCTGAACCGGATGCCGTGGATGTGAGCTCGGGCATCGAAATTCAGCCCGGCCGCAAGGATCTCAGCAAAGTCCGGGCGCTGTGCCGGGTGGTCTCCCAGGTCGGCCTGAATCGCCCCCTTCGCAACATCTTCAGGAAAGATCGATTCCGCCGCCCGTTCTGAAACGCCAGTTTCCCCGAAGGGTACGGTGTTTGAGCGAGCGGCGCAATTCCTTCAGAAAATGCATGCGGGGGATCTCGCGGGCCCCGAACTGCATCAGGTGGGGGGTGGTGACCTGGCAGTCGATCAGGTCGAACCCCTGACGTTGCAGGTTTTGGACCAGGACGACCAAAGCCGCCTTGGAGGCGTTGCTGACCCGTGCGAACATGGATTCGCCAAAAAAGGTCCGTCCCAGCGATACCCCGTAGAGCCCGCCCGCCAGTTGCCCCGCGCACCAGGTTTCAACCGAATGGGCCAGGCCGGCGGCGTGGAGACGACCGTAAGCCATGATCATTTCGGGCACGATCCAGGTCCCCGGATGATCCTCGCCACGCGCCGCCGCACAGCCATGCATCACGTCCTCGAAGGCCTTATCCAGGGTAAAGCTGAAACGGCCTTTGTTTAACAGGCGTCGCAACGAGCGGGAAATATGCAATTCACGGGGGTAGAGCACGAGGCGGGGATCGGGGGACCACCACAGGATTGGATCGTCTTCGGCATACCAGGGGAAGATACCCTGGCGGTAAGCCCGAACGAGCCGATCCACACTGAGATCACCCCCCACGGCCAGGAGGCCTTCACTGATGGCCAGATGCGGCGGTGGAAAGGTGAGTTCACTGGAAAGGCGGAAAACCGGCATGGCGGGTCACATCCGTCGAATTGCGTCGATGACTTCGGCAGCACAGGCCTGCACGGCCTCAATCCATCTTGAAAGTCAACCCGTCCTCATTCCGGTCCACAAAAACGACACCCCCCTTGACGAGCTTGCCGAACAGGATTTCATCCGCCAATTTATCTTTGATTTCTTTCTGGATCACCCGCCCCAACGGTCGGGCACCGAATTTGGGATTGTAGCCATCGCGGGCCAGCCAGTTGCGAAGCTTGTCGGAAATATTGACGAAAACTTTTTTACCCGCCATCTGCTCATTGAGTTCGTTGATAAACTTATCGACAATCAGTTCCATGATGGCCACCGAAAGAGAATGGAACTGGATGATGCCATCCAGCCGGTTGCGGAATTCGGGGCTGAAATAGCGCTCGATGGCCTTCTGGCCTTTGGCTTCCGTATCTTTCTGCTTGTCACCGAAACCAATCGCCTGGGTATCCATCTCGCGGGTCCCGGCATTGGAGGTCATCACGACGATCACATTGCGAAAATCCGCCTTTTTGCCGTTGTTGTCCGTCAAGGTGGCATGGTCCATAACCTGCAGGAGGATGTTGTAAACATCCGGATGGGCCTTCTCGATTTCATCGATCAGCAAAAGACTGTGGGGATGCTTGCGGATACCGTCGGTCAGCAGCCCCCCCTGATCAAAGCCGACATATCCCGGAGGCGCCCCAATCAAACGTGCCACCGCATGCTTTTCCATGTACTCGCTCATGTCGAAGCGCAGAAACTCGATGTCCAGCAAGCGGGACAACTGCAGGGCCACTTCGGTTTTGCCGACTCCGGTCGGGCCGGTAAAGAGAAACGCGCCCACCGGTTTACCCGGCGCCCCCAATCCGGCGCGGGAGCGTTTGATGGAGGTCACCAGGGACGTGATGGCCGCATCCTGGCCGAAAACCACCTTTTTCAGCCGGTCTTCCAGGGTCTCCAATTTTGCTTTATCCGACGTGGAAACGCTCTGGGTGGGAATTTTGGCCATGCTGGCCACAATTTTCTCGATATCGGCCGGATTTATTTTGGTCCGCCGCTTTGAGCCGCTCAGTCGTATGAAAGCGCCGGCTTCATCGATAACGTCGATGGCTTTATCCGGCAGAAAGCGGTCATTGACATATTTGGCCGAAAGCTCCGCGGCCGCTTTCAGGGCCGTGTCGGTATAAACAATCTGGTGGTGTTCTTCATAGCGTGACTTCAAGCCTTTCAGAATACGCACCGTCTGGGAAACGCTGGGTTCATGGATTTCGATCTTTTCGAAACGGCGCGAGAGGGCCCGATCTTTTTCGAAATGGTTCTTGTATTCTTCATACGTACTGGAACCGATGCAGCGCAGTTCACCGGTGGTCAGGACCGGCTTCAGAATATTGGAGGCGTCCATCGAACCGCCACTGGTGGCCCCGGCCCCCACGATCGTATGAATTTCGTCAATAAACAGGATCGCATCGGGAATTTTTTTAAGCTCGGCAATAACCCCTTTGAGGCGCTTTTCGAAGTCCCCGCGGTACTTTGTCCCGGCCAGTAAAGCGCCCAGATCGAGCGCGAATATCTTGACATTGCGCAGCAGTTCCGGAACGTCGGCATCATTGACCCGTTGCGCCAGGCCTTCCGCAATCGCCGTTTTGCCAACCCCGGGATCGCCAACGAAAACCGGGTTGTTTTTACGCCGGCGGCAAAGCACCTGCAGCGTTCGCGCCAGTTCCGGCGATCGGCCGATCAGGGGATCGAGCCGACCCTCCGCCGCCCTCTGGCCGAGATCCACGGTAAAGGCCTTCAGCGGGTTGCTCGCGTCCTTTTTTTCCTTGGGATCGGAGGTTTTGGCAAAACCGCCCTGCCCTTCTGAAAACGGATCCTGCTGGGCCTCGTGTGACACGTAACTCAACACGTCGAGACGGGCCAGGCCCTGGGAGGTCAGAAAATACTCGGCAAAGGAATCCTTTTCAAGAAAGATGGATGCCAGGATATCACTGACGTTGACCTCCGGTTTTTCGGCCGAACGGGCATGGTTGACCGCCCTCTGGATAACACGCTGGAAACCCAGGGTCTGCTGAAGAACGTACTCCTGGCCTTCCGGTATGCTGTCGACCTTTTCATCGAAAAAAGATTCGATATCTTTTTTCAGGACATCTATATTGCCGCCGCAATTCTCGATAATATCGATCCCGGTATGATCGAACAGGATCGCAAACAGAATGTGTTCCGTACTGACGTACTCGTGGCGCCGTTTTTTGGCCTCTTTGACGGCCAGGCCGAGCGTTGCACTGAGCTCCTTACTAATCATGGTTTACTCCCTTTCCATAGTACACTTCAGGGGAAACCCACTTTCACGGGCCATTTTGTGAACGGTGTCCACCTTGCTTTCGGCCACTTCGAAGGTAAAAACACCGCAAACTCCCAATCCGTTGCGATGAACCATCAGCATAATTCGAGTGGCATCGTCGTAGGCTTTGTGGAAAATTCTTACCAGAATTTCAACGACGAACTCCATGGTCGTATAGTCGTCATTGAGCAACAGCACCTTGTACATCGGCGGCTCCCGCACCTCGACCTCGTCTTTCGAAGAAACGACGACATCGGAATCCGGCCTATGTTGACTCATGGGTAAACTTTCCTCCCAAGCTTTCTGAAGATGCGACGAATCCGCTGTTCAGGGGAATTTACTTTTGCGCGCTTCCTAAGCGTCGAATGTATCAATAATAAGCACTCCCGCCAGCCATTGTAAAGTCCCTCGCAGCCATCGACCCATCAGCCTTATGGGGAAAAAAAGTGCGCCCATCCTATCGATCTCAGTCAGCGAATAAGGTTCGCTCTCAAACGCCAAGAGCGTTATGCTGTCAAAAAGGCCCGATTCAGTCCGACTTGAAGGTGGCCACACTTACCGACCGCAACAATGTTTGTATTTTTTTCCGCTTCCGCAAGGGCAGGGTGCATTGCGGCCGATCTTTTTCTTGAGATTGCGTACCGGTTTCTTCTTGGCCGGAGGGCCGCCGCCGCCGGAGAACAGCAGTTGCGGTTCTTCGGACGGGCGTATGTTTCCGACGGGTTCGGAATCCGCCAGCTGGATACGGAAAAGGATAGCGACCGTTTCTTCTTTGATGCGGCCGATCATATCCCGGAACAGTTCAAAGCCTTCCTTCTTGTATACAATCAGGGGATTCTGCTGGGCATAGCCCCTGAGGCCGATGCCCTCTTTAAGATGGTCCATGCTCAGCAGGTGGTCCTTCCATAAGCTGTCAACCGACTGCAGCATGATGATCCGCTCAAGCTCACGAAGGCCTTCAATGCCCACGTCGGCCTCTTTCTGATTGTAAACCGCGAGGGCGGCTTCATTAATAAGCTGCCCCAGACCGTCGGTATTCAGTCCGTCAAGCGTGGCCTCGTCCGTCGGGGGCATCCGAAAGTTGTACTGTTTGAAGACAGCCTCCCGTATTGCATTCCAGTCCCATTCTTCGGGATGGCTGCGTTCGTCCGCATGGGTAGCCGCTATATCAACCGCCAGTTCCTCGATAATGGCTTCGATTTCCGGACGCAAATTCTCGCCCAGAAGTGCCTCTCGACGCTGGGCGTAGATCACTTCACGTTGCTGATTCATGACATCGTCGTATTCAAGCAACTGTTTCCGGATGTCAAAATTGTGTCCTTCGACCTTGGACTGGGCATTTTCGATGGCCCTGGTGATCAGGGCATTTTCAATCGGCTCACCCTCCTCCATCCCCAGTCGGTTCATGATCGACGTAATTCGTTCGCCGCCGAAAATGCGCAGCAAATCGTCTTCCAGTGACAGATAGAACCGGCTGGAGCCCGGATCGCCCTGCCGGCCGGAGCGACCGCGAAGCTGGTTGTCGATCCGGCGGCTTTCGTGGCGCTCCGTTCCGATAATGTGCAGGCCGCCGCGATCGGTCACCCCTTCTCCCAGCACAATGTCGGTACCGCGCCCGGCCATATTGGTGGATATCGTAACCGCGCCTTTCTGACCCGCCTGGGTGATGATTTCGGCCTCTTTTTCGTGATTTTTAGCGTTTAGAACCGTATGGGGAATGCCCCGTTTTTTGAGTTTTTTGCTGAAACTCTCGGACACGTCGACCGAAACGGTTCCGACCAGGACCGGCTGGCCACGTTTGTGGCACTCGAGGATCTCTTCGATGGCGGCATTGTATTTTTCACGCCTGGTCTTGTAAATCACGTCGGAAAAATCTTTCCGGATCATGGCCTTGTCGGTGGGGATCAAGGCCACATCCAGATCATAAATTTTCTTGAACTCCGCCGCCTCGGTATCGGCCGTGCCGGTCATACCCGCCAGCTTGTCATACATACGGAAATAGTTCTGGAAGGTAATGGAGGCCAGAGTCTGATTTTCATTCTCGATCTTGACGCTTTCCTTGGCCTCCAGGGCCTGGTGCAGCCCGTCGCTGTAACGCCGACCCGGCATCAAGCGCCCGGTGAATTCATCTACAATGATGACCTCACCGTTTTTGACGATGTAATCGACATCGCGTTTGAACATGGTATGGGCTTTGAGCGCCTGATTGACATGGTGCAGCAGATCGATATGTTTGGAATCGTAGAGGTTATCGACCTTAAGCAATCGCTCGGCATGAACGACGCCCTCCTCGGTCAGCGCCACGCTGCGGGCTTTTTCATCGATGGTATAATCGTCTTCCTTCCGCAGTGTGGGAATGATGCCGTTGACATGGTAATAGAGTTCGGTGGATTTCTCGGCCGGGCCCGAGATAATCAGCGGGGTTCGTGCTTCGTCCACCAGAATACTGTCGACCTCGTCGACAATGGCAAAATGCAGATCACGCTGAACCAGGCTTTCGCGTTGGAATTTCATGTTGTCACGCAGATAGTCAAAACCGAATTCGTTGTTGGTTCCGTAAGTAATATCGGCCCCATAAGCTTCCTTACGTTCACTGTCCGTCAAACCATGAACGATGCACCCGACCGTAAGTCCCAGGAAGTTATAAATTCTACCCATCCACTCAGCATCGCGGCTGGCCAGGTAATCGTTAACCGTAATGATATGAACGCCCCGCTTCGTCAGGGCATTCAGATAAGCCGGCAATGTGGCAACCAGCGTTTTACCCTCACCGGTTTTCATTTCGGATATATTCCCGCCGTGCAGCACCATACCACCGATCAACTGGCAGTCGAAGTGTCGCATACCAAGGGCTCGTATCGAAGCTTCCCGCACAACAGCGAAAGCCTCGGGTATTAAATCATCCACCGTTTCACCGTCGGCCAGGCGCTGCCGGAAATTTTCGGTCCGGGCTTTAAGCTGTTCATCGCTGTCCGTTTTCACTCCGGCTTCCAGCTGATTGATTTGCGCCACCAGTGGGTTGAGCCTTTTAAGGACCCGTTCATTTTTACTGCCGAAGACTTTCGTCAATAGCTGTCCAATCATGGGAAGGATGATTCCTTTCGATAATCCTGATAAATCATGGAACTGGTCTCTCTGGTCCGCAACTTGCGGTTAGAAATTCGTCGTTTTGACTGCGGGGCCATCATAAAACGAATCACGGCCACTTTCAATTGGAATGATCTGCGACAGGCGAACTCGGACCGGATAGCGCATGACGGTGATGACAGCAACAGAAGCGGATGGAAGGGTGGATGATAATATGTTTGGCCGATCACCATCAAACAAAAAGGGCACACGAACTGATTGCCGTCGTGTGCCCCGTCGTTACAAATGACCGCTTAATCGATAATGTATCTTTCCGGATTTACCGGCACACCATTGAGTTTGACGATGTAATGAACGTGCGGTCCGGTGCTCCGGCCGGTGCTTCCCATCTGAGCGATGACATCACCGCGTCTGACTTTTTCGCCGCGCTTGACATTCAGTTTGGCAAGATGTCCGTAGCCGGTTACCAGGCCATACCCGTGGTCGATGACGACATAGTTGCCGAGCAGTCGTTTTTTATCGGCATAGGTCACGACACCGTTGGCCGGTGAGACAATCGGTGTGCCTTGGCGGTTGGCAATGTCGAGGGCGCCATGAAACTCCCGACGGCCGGTAAAAGGCGATACCCGATAGCCGAATCGGGAGGAGACCCAACCGTCAACGGGCCGGATTGAAGGTGTACAGGCCAGCAGATTTTTCTGTTCTTTCAGTTTATCCAGCAGCGAGGCAAATCCATCGCTTTGGACCATCGAAGCGACTTCAAGTTCCGCCACCTGGTTGTGCATATCCCTCAGAAGCTGATTCTGATCCAATTTTAATTGGGCGGCCGGGTTCAAATCCTCAGGAATAGGACCCCCGACGCCAAATACGTTGCCTTCCTCGGCCGGTTTTTCCAGATTGGCAATAACCCGGATCTTTTTCTCGAAATCGTTCAAGGCCAGAAGCTTGTTCTTGAGCCCGTTGATTTCGTTGGCGAAGCATTCGATCTGTTTCTGATGATGATCGATTTCCGCATCCCTGCTCGCAATCGCGGTCTGGAGATCGACCGTAAGCGCCGCCGTGTTCTTCAGCTTGAGATAATCCTGAACCAGCAACCCGACGCCGGCTACGGTCAGAATGACCGTCAAGAGGCCAAAAGCCAGCGCCCATTTACTGGAAGAGAACTGCCGAATGCGTGAACCATTGCCGCTCAGCAAGATGAATGTAATTTTGTTCCGCATAATTGATCCATTGAAAAATAATTTTCGGTTACGCAGTGACCATATCGGGGAATGGCTTTGAATCCGTCACATTGTGCCGATTTCTATTTTTTCGGTCTGTATCCAGATCTTGATATTGGTACCACACGATTTCAGTATCTGTCAATAATTCCGAAGAGTAGCGTCCCGGGGCGCCTTATCGTCCCTGCCCTTACGATTTCGTTTATACGCTAAAAGCCCTATTTTAAAAGGTCTCCCGAAAAAAAACGCCTTCGGGTTAATCATCCCGAAGGCGTCAATTGGAAATAACCTTCGGTGACCCGGCTGCCCTAGCGATACGCTTTAGACCCGTGGTTGTGCGTCCCCGTTTTTCAACGGGTTTGCCTTTTCGTGGCTACTTGTTTCCTGTTCGCGAATGCTGATTATTGGAAACTTTAAACCTGCTGAAATGATACTACAACAAACCCAGCTTGAGTTTCAAGGATTTTAATGTATTTTTCATCAGCATGGTGATGGTCATGGGGCCGACACCACCCGGAACGGGGGTAATCGCGCCGGCGATTTCCTTGGCGGCATCAAAATCCACATCACCCTTTAAAATAGCAATCTTTTTACCGGTCTTCTCGCTGATTTTTTCACCAACACGGTTCACGCCGACATCGATCACACAGGCGCCCGGCTTGATCCATTCGGGTTTGACGAGACCCGGCACCCCGGCTGCTACAATTAGGATATCGGCACGCTGGCAGTGCGCCTTTAGATCTTTTGTTCCGGTATGAACGACGGTCACTGTTGAATTGGCCCCCTCGCCTTTTTGCAACATCATATTGGCGATGGGTTTTCCCACGATGTTGGAACGCCCCACGACGACGACTTCGGCCCCTTTGGTCTCGACGCCGGCGCGGACGATCATCTCCTGGATACCGGCCGGTGTACAGGGCGGAAATCTTACCTCGGCGCCCCCGATCATCAAACGGCCGACATTGACGGGATGGAACCCGTCCACATCTTTGTCCGGATCGATAGCGGTCAGCACCTTCTTGTCATCAATATGTTTGGGCAGCGGCAATTGCACCAGAATGCCCTGAATCGAATCATCGTTGTTGTACTTGTCGATCAGCGCCAAGAGATCCGCTTCGGGAATGTCTACCGGCTGGGTATCCTGGATTTCCTTGAAGCCAAGTCGATGGGCCGTTTTAATTTTGAGGGTCACATATGAAATCGAGGCCGGGTTTTCTCCCACCAGAATGGTCACCAAACCTGGTACGACACCGTGTTTTGCCTTGATTTCCTCAACTTCCGCCGAAATCTCGTTGAGAATCTGCTCACGGATCTCGGTTCCCTTGATCAGCTTGGCTGTCATGTGCAATCTCCTTTCGCCGAATTGGTTTGAGAATGTGCAGGTAATTTATGGTCGGGTGGGTAGTCGATCAATAGTGCTTTATGTAAAAAGAGGGAAATTGTCAAGAATTCAAATGTATAGAAATGGTGATGCCAAAAGCTCGCCTTGCGTTCCTGTGCAAGGCGCGGGCTGGTGTAAAAAGCACAGCATATTCAATTATATATGAGTATTTTGCAGAAGCCGGCGATGCCCCGATCAGAATTTGCGACGGCCGCATACCCGCCCGATTGTCACCTCATCAAAGTGGATAAGGCGAAGAAACCAGGCCGCAATGCTCATCGACACCGATCATGAGGTTCATATTCTGAACGGCCTGCCCGGCCGCCCCTTTGACCAGATTGTCAATGGCCGCTACCAGGACAAGCCAGTTGTTGGCCGGATCCATACGCATGCCGATATCACAAAAATTGGTCCCCCTGACAAAGCGGGTGTCAGGCATTCGCGTATCCGAACAAAGCCGAACGAAAGGGGCCTGATCATAAAAAAACCGGAGGCAATCCCGGATATCATCTTCTGACACCGAGGGCTTGGGGCGGGCGTAGATGGTGGTCAACATGCCGCGTGACATGGGAACCAGATGGGGGACAAAAGTGATGTGAACCGGCCTGTCGGCCTCCCGGCTTAAAACCTCGTCCATTTCGGGATTATGGCGATGATCGGCCACTTTATAGGGTTTGTAGGATTCATTGACCTCGCAGAAATGAGTGGTCAGGCTCGGGGAGCGACCGGCGCCACTGACCCCTGATTTGGCATCGGCGATCAGACAATCCGTATCCACCAGACCCGCACGCACCAGCGGCACAAGCGGCAACAGCACAGTCGTGGGATAGCAGCCGGGATTGCCGACCAGATCGGCGGCCGCAATTTTCTCCCGATAGACCTCGGACAGGCCGTAAACAGCTTTTTCAAGCATATCGGGAGCGGTGTGGGGCTGGTAGGTCGATTCATATAGATTCCGGGAAGAAAACCTGAAATCGGCCGAAAGATCTACGATGCGCAGCCCCCCGGCCATCAAATCGGGGGCGATCGCCATGGGCAGTTTGTGCGGCAGGGCCAAAAAAACAATATCCGCCTGCCGCCTGATGTTTTTGACATCAAGCGGTTCGCAGACAAGATCGGTCAGCGTTTCCATACCTGGATAAATCGCGGCAAACCGATCACCAGCATATTGACGGGAGGTCAGCATCGCAAGTTCGACCTCGGGATGATCGGTTAAAATTCGAACCAGTTCCGCTCCGGCGTAGCCGGTTGCACCAACGACGGCAACCCTTGTCATACGACCCCCCTCTGTATCCATTGATAAATTCAACCAACGATGTAAGGCGATTTCGCCCTTGCGCCGGACTGAACAACCGCGGCACCCTTGCCTGTCGGCGTTCATATGGCGCCCCAACAGTGTAATCTGCCCCTAACAAAGAAACGTCAGCGTTTCAAGACGATGGCCGTTCTCTTACCGTCCACGTAGTCTAATCCCGGCTGGGCCGTCACACAACAGTCAAAGATGCTTCCACAACTTAGAAAACAGATCAAGCACTATATGTGGTATGGCTATTGACCGCCACCTCAGCCTATAGTATATTTTGCACCTTACGGTTCCCTAGGCGAGGTCGACCCCCTGAACGGATGCACAACCTGTCAACACGGACGCACACCTGGTCATCCAAACAGGACCGACCATCCAATAACGACGTTAGGAAGAAT
>JAERRP010000219.1 GCA_016735415.1 Desulfobacterales bacterium
AAGAAAGGTAACCCAAAGAAAGCGCGCGTGTCCGATTCAGAAATGAGGATTTTTTGTTCTGATACGGCAGCAATGGGGGTGCGGTGAGGCGGACTTTTGTACGCCGCAGCCGCAAACCCGCTACGACCGGCTGATCAGGGCAAAAAAGACCATTTCTGGACGGACACTAAATAAGGAATCAAAATAAAAAAGGCATGCTATTTGCTTTAATAAGGGCCAGAGTAAGCTTGGCATAACCTCCATCAGCGATCGTCTTACTCTAACCTCCTAACGCCCGGCTCTGACGGATCAAATCGTCAGGGCCGGGCGTTTTTGTAACCCTGCATTTTTTAGCCAAAACCGACCCGTGCGAATTCGTTCGGCGATCTGCCAACCGGCAACGGGACCGCATGGCATATTTTTTGTAGGGTTTAATTAGAATTTGGAGAAAAATTTTCACGGGATCGCGATCCGGCAAGTGATCACGCGAAATCATGTCATTCAAAATCTTCCGGGAGGGCCCGATGCCGATCTATGAATACAAATGCAGTGCCTGCGGCCACTGTTTTGAAAAGCTGATGTTTGCGACCGATGACGACGAGAAAATGGAATGCCCGAAATGCGGGGACCCGGGGGCTGAAAAGATGATCAGTTGTGCAAGCTTTTTGGGCGGGACCAAAAGCGGGCTGTGCCGTTCCGATTCATCATCGGGTTTTTCCTGAGCGGGTTAAAATGGAACATCGGCGGTCAGCCGATGAAAATCTACCGGCGGCTATGCTGCCAATGACGGAGAATCGAAAAATGAAAGTACTCATCGCCTACTCGAGCCAGACGGGGAACACACGCAAACTTGCCGAAACGGTCTACGATTGTCTGCCGGGGGAGAAAGAACTGGTGTCTATCGATGCCGCTCCCGAGCCGGAAGGCTATGATCTCGTTGCGGTGGGTTTCTGGCTGCAGGCCGGGAAACCGGACCCGAAAGCGACCGGATACCTGGCGCGAATTAAAAACACGCCCTTGTTTCTGTTTGCAACCCATGGGGCCGCATCCGATTCGGCCCATGCCCGGAACGCCATGGACGTTGCCGGGGCTTTGGCAACCAATGCCAGAATTCTGGGCACATTCAACTGCCAGGGGGAAGTGAATCCCAAAGTATTGGAAAAGGTACAGGCCAAAAACCATCCGCCGCCGTGGATTCAGGATGCCGGCGGGGCCAAGGGGCATCCGGACGAGGGGGATCTTGAAAAACTGCGGACCGCCATCCGGTCCCTGAAGCTGGAATAGTGTGAGCAGAATAACCCCGATGGAGATCCGACCATGATGGCCATCGGCGGGATACGGAAACCATGATTGTCGATCCGGGTATCGCGCCGCCGGCGCCCGCCGGTCAGGACAGGACCCCATCAGCATGAAGGAGACGCCCATGTACGCACTTATTTACGACGAATACGATCTTGCCAAACCCCGTAAAATGGTCATATCTGTCCACCGGAGTCGAGAAACGGCGGATCAGGCCCTTGAAAAGCGGATGAAAACGTTGGGTAAAAGGGTCTGGGAATGCAACACGCGGATCGTATGGGCCAAGGTCAAGGTCGCCAGGGGGGACCACATCCGGGAAAACGATTTTGAAATCTGGCGGCCGGGTGAAAAGATTCCCCATGGCGAGATGTATTCCGATTCGGATTAAGGGCGCGCACCCAAAAATTACATTTTAAGCGCCGCTGCATGCCGCCGGACGGGGTTGTGAAAGCTCGGAACAGGCCAGCTGTTCCTGCGAGTCGTGTCCTGCCCGGCGGTCTCAGTGGGCCGCCTGTTTCCTCCCCCGTTTCTTGAGCACTTGCAGCCGTTCTGACGAACGGCGGCCCCATCCGATATCATATTGAATCATTGCAACCACGATTTTATGGTTTAAGATCAGCCCGTGTCGCTTCCCGGCGGCGTTGCGTCCATTAGACAGGCGCCTGTTCCGCAAAGCCTTCATGCGAGCCGTCATTGCAGCGTCGGGAAGGTCTTGTCCCTGTTCGGGCAAGGGGTTACCTGCTGCCGGTACCCCAAAAAGGGTTGTGCCATGAGCTTCCGACAAAAGCTGATCATTCTCCTTGTCTGTCTTTCGATTGTCCCCATTGTGGCCTTGCGGGCTTTCGGTATCCACAACGTCCATCTGTTCGCGAACGAAGTCACCCAGCAGGTGAATCTGAATTACAGGAAAAGCAGTGAATTGCGCTTTAATGCCATCTTTCAGCGCCACAAACAGCTTCTCACCCGGACGTTCGAAAAACTGGAAACAGCGCTTCTATTTCAAACCTATGAAGCCCGGCGGTCGCTGCAGGCCCCGAGCGGGTGCGTGCGGTTAGATCCGGAGGAAAACGACCAACGTCGGTATGACCTGGTTTCGGGCGATTCGGCGATGGACCCTCCCGGCACGATGCATCATGTTTATCGTGTTCACGACCATCCGCTGCAAGACGATGCCCGCCGGGTCGACGCACTCAAGGCGCTCTCTTCAGTTTACCAGACGATCGATGCCCATCTGGGATCGCTTGTTTTGCGGCATTTCACGGTTATTGACAACATGGTCAGTGTTTTCCCGTGCAATCCGGGTAACTGCGCAGCCGCTCAGGGTGATTACGGGGCTTGGTATCGTTCCGCTCTAAATGAGCGTGTTTCCTACTGGTCCGCGCCCTATATCGATCTGGATTCAGGTCGGCCGGCGATTGCCCTTTCCCTGCCGCTTTTTTGCCAGGAGGAGGAGATCTTCGGCGTCACCAGTATCGTTATCGATCTAAAAGGTCTGCTCGATTTTTCGGTCAACCCGTCGACCATGGAAGACGGTCTGTTTGCTTTCATCGGTGTGTTGAAGAAGGATCCCCGATCCGGCCGGGTCATGATTCAGATCTTTACCCAGGTCGGCCGGACAGGGGAAGGGGACAATCCCCGTGGAAAGATAATGGCGGCGGACCTTGATTTTCATTGGGACGACGATCGATACGATGCGATCCTGAACGATTTTTTACGGCTGCGTTCCAATAGCCATCAGGTCCGGTTCGACGGCCATGAAAGCTATTGGGCCTTCAGCCCCATATCCCATCTGGGCGCCGGCCTGGTTCTTGTGATACCAGCTCAGCAAAAGACCGAGGTCATGGGCTTGCTGGCCGCAATCCAGGAACGGACCCGGCGTGTCGAGATCTTTACGGCGGCGTTTCTTATCCTGCTTGTTCTGGCCGTCACGATAACGGCCGTCTATTTTTCGAAAATCGTCACCCAGCCGCTGGAAAAGCTTACGCGTGCCGCCAAAAAACTGGCCGGCGGCGATTTAAAGGCCCATGTATCGGTCGATTCACATGATGAAATCGGAGAATTGGGTCTTGTTTTCAATCGCATTGGGCCGCAGTTGTCTCAAGCCTATGATATGAGGCGTTCCGTTGAGCTGGCTTCCGAGATTCAAAAACACCTTTTACCGAAGCCCCCTCGAATCGCCGGATTTGATATTTTCGGACTGACCCTTTACAGCGATTTGGCCGGGGGGGATTATTACGATTTTCTTTGTGATGAAGCGGACCAGGGACGGTTGTGCGTGGCCATCGGCGATGTTTCGGGGCATGGCATTTCGTCTGCGCTGCTGATGGCCTCCGTTCGGTCGGCCCTCCGCATGCGTTCCCGCCTGGCGGGTTCCCTGGGTGAAATTGCGAATAGCACCAATGCCGTTTTTTCCGAGGATGTGGAGGCCTCCAGCAATTTTGTAACCCTTTTTCTGGCCCGGTTCGATCACGACGGGCGGCGCATCCGCTGGATACGGGCCGGACACGATCCGGCCCTGTTGTACGATCCCGACGCCGGCACGTTTACTGAACTCATGGGTAAAGAAACGGGGTTGCCCTTCGGTGTCAACGAGACGGAAGCCTACTTTGAAGAAAGCCACCCCTTTCACCCGGGTCAGATCTGTTTTCTGGGAACGGACGGGATCTGGGAGGCCCAGAATGTCCGGGGGGAGTTTTTTGGGAGAGAGCCCGTCAAGCAGATCCTGCGGGAAAATTCCGATGCCAGCGCCAGGGGGATTGCCACCTCGGTCATGGATGCGGTCGAGGCCTTTCAGGCGGATGCCGGCCGGGCCGATGATTTCACCTGTGTCGTGGTGAAGTTCACCGGTTAGTTTTGATCTAAACCCCCCTCTGGGGGGGCTATCTGATACCTCCCGCTATGTGGGAGGAGACCCACTCGGCCGTCGCGGCTATTTCAGGCCTTGCATTCGTTCCTTTCCGGCCTGGCAGTATGCCAGAGGGAACGTTACCTGCTGTTACCCTATCCGGATTTTCAGCGGAACTTGTAAGGGCTGCCGAAAAGATAAATAGTGCCCATCCATAAATGGCCTTTTGGCCCCCTATCTGCGTTCTGCTCAAAAAATAATCATAGGAATATCAAGTATATGCCTGTGGTTATTTTTTCGCAGGCCCTGATCTTACACAAAAAATCCTCATTTATGAACGGACACAAAATAGCCCCCTGCAACCCGTATGAATCCATCAACATGAAGCCATCGACGCGTCTTGAAGATCAGGTTGGCACCGATCTTGTATTTAAGATCAGTGCCGGGCGAAATATTTATGCCTATCCCTGACGGATTCGTAAAAAGTTCGAGAGACGGCTTGCGGATTCCGAGGAATGAGGTGTACGACTGTACGCCGCAGTGACGAGGGATTCGCGTAACGTCGATATCGGACTTTTTACGAATCCGTCAACCCTGTTTCATGACAAGCGAGGTACATC
>JAERRP010000691.1 GCA_016735415.1 Desulfobacterales bacterium
TGCGCCACTATCGGCGTATTTTAGAGGATGTCCCCAAACATCCCGAAGCCCTCTTCAATACGGGTATCGCGCTGCAGCATCAGGGTGACCCGGCCCGGGAAAACGAGGCCTGGAAGGCCTATCTTGACTTCTTCGACCGGGGCCAACAGGCCATTCAAGCGGTTGAATACCTTAATGCCAACGATGATTTTACCTTTCGCCGGATCCAACTGGGGCCTTTGGAAATTGTTAAAAGAAGCATCACCTTCAACCCGGGCCAAACGTTTCTGGATGAGACCGCTCAGGCCACCCTCGACGCCATCGGTCGGGTCGTTGCGCGCAATCGCAAGCTGCAACTGCATGTTGTGGCCTATGCCGATAACGACGCCAAGGCGGCAAAGTTTCGCGCTATAGGCATCAAGCGGCACCTGACCGAGCACTTTGCCGACATTTCACCGCAACGCATTAAACCCAGCTGGTTCGGCGTTTCCGAAAAGGTCCAAATCGAAGATGGGACCCATCAACTTGAATCTTCGATTCGTTTGTTCGCCACAATTATAGATGAATCCTGAAAACCATCACCTGGAGGAAGATGATGACTGCCACCAAAAAGAATTTCTGGCAACTTTTACCATTGATGGTCATGGTCATGCTATTGGCCTTGACGATCGCACCGGCAATGACATCCGCCCAGGAAACAGACAACGTGGATGACGAGTCGCCGGCTTTCAATAATCCGGCCCAGGCGCAAAAAGCGGAAAACATGGCCGAAGCCGCCGCAAAGGAATCGGAAGATGAAGAGCTGGCTGAACGCGTCGATGCCCTTGAAGCCGCTGAAAATGACCTCGCCGGTTTGGACCCCGGTGATCCGGGGTACCAGGAAGCTTTGGAAGCCGTTGAAAACGTGGAAAAGGATGTGGTCGATCGTCTCTCCGAAATCTCCGGTGAGCTCGAAGACGATATCGACAAACTGCGCGAAGAAGGGTACGGCTGGGGACAAATCGCCCATAAATTAGGCATAAACCCGAATCTGGCGGGCCTCGGCAACAAATACGGTCACAAAAAAACCGAACGGAATAGAGTCAGATCCAGACACGAATTCGGAAAGAAGGGCGGAATATCGGCCGCCACGGCCCGGGATTTCAAAACCGGCTGGGCCCGGGGCCATGGCACATCCGTTACCGGAAAAGGCAAGGGCCACGCAACTGCCGATTCCTTTGATAGCGCCGACAGCGGCAAGAGCAAGGGAAACAGCGGCGGCAAAGGAAACGATAAAGGCAACAGCGGTAATAACGGGAAAAATTAACCCCGATCGAGTCTGATTTGGGTCTCACAATTCACACGGGCAAGATGTCGATCTTGCCCGTTTCTATTGAGGGGCCGCCTGCGCGGATATCTCCGGAAGCCCGGCCGGCGACCGACGTGACCCGTTGCTGAAATTGACTGATCCGCTTAATCTTTTTGCCGGAACCTTTCGAGTTCCGCCCACAGCCAGTCGGCGCACAGCACCGTCTGATCGCCGCACCGGATTCTATAAGGCTCCCCGCTCATGCTGCTCTGCGTAGCGGCGTAACGGATGAAATCCTCGGTTGTCTTGATCCGGCGCCGGGCATACTCGTATTTTTTCTGGATGTGCTTGCGGGCCTCATCGCCGCCATATGCTTTCCCATTGCGGATAAAACGGCAGTCCGAGCCGGCGATATAGGCGATCAGGTGTTGTATCTCCCGCCCGGTCTGCTCCTGATTCGCAAACGCAACCAGGGGCAGCATGAACGTCATCAGCACGATCAGGCCAGGACCAACCTGTTTTCTCATCTTCTGTTTTCTCCTTATCGGGCGTCCGCCAGCTTGAAGTCCACCCGCATGGGATTATGGTCCGAGGTCGTGACTTCGTACACCGAAGCTTTCAAGAGCACGAGGCCCCGATAATAAACGTGATCGACAACCCGACCGAGAATCCGGGTGCGCCGGTCCGGATCGAAGCGAACCGGCTGCAGCCCGAGACGCCGCGCCGTATCCACCACGATGTCGAAGCGTTGCGCACTCCACGAGTTGAAATCACCGGCCACAATAAGGGGGCCGTCGTGGGATTCAAGGATCGTTTCCAGTTCCTGCCAGTAGCGCCGGTAATCATCCATATCCATGGTATAATTGATGGCATGCACGTTGACGATCATAAGACGGGGCCGCTGGAATGCTATGGAAAACCGCGCGAACAGGCTTGTTTTGGGGGTGTTCAGCAACGGTTCTTTGAAGCGCTGCATACAGATGACTTGCGGGGTGATTTCAGAGGCCGTCAATACCCCCGCTTCGATGCCCCGGTACCTGAAGGCGGTGGCCAGGTGCCAGTTCATTTGGGCGGAACGCAAGGCCTGGCGCAGTTCATCGGTAAGATAGGCCTCCTGCAGGAGGATGACATCGCTTCCCCGGCCGAGTCTGTTAAAATCCTTCTCCCACCCCTGCCGCCAGCCTTTCAGCATATTCCAGTTCATCAGGCTGAATCCCTCAGGGTCCAGGGCTGACGCTTCCCCGGTGATATCTTCAGGTAACCGGACCAGCAGACCGGGTTCGCAGGGCCGGACCAGGGCAACGGTCTCCGGACCGGTTTGCGGCCCCCCGACCAGATACGGACCGGGGATATGGATGCAGCCCTGCAGGGCTGCCAGCAGACAACCCGTCAGAACCGCAATCCGTTTTAATTTGGCACTGCCCATCACCAACTCCCCGGGATCGCTAACCGATACCCTTTAGTCCCCTCCTCCTCAGCATCAATCCCAAATCCGGCCAAAGAGGACCGAAACGAATTTATCAACCATGTTCAGACCGACAGGAAAAGGCCGGCCCGACGGGAATATGGGCCGCAGACAGAATTTTTAGTTGAAATTCTCAATCGTTATCGCTAACTTGGATTCATCCTCACAAAAGACGGAAGAAACCTAAAAGAAGAAAAGGAGCGCGATCATCAAAAAACAAATGTTCGCTGTTTGGGGGCTTACGGCAATTTTGATAATGATATTGGGCGGAAGTGCGCAGGCGTTTGAAATCATCACCGCCGAGGACATTCAAAAGAACATCGTCACCAGGAATATGCTCATCCGAACCGCGGACAACTTCATCATCCTCTACGACGCCTCGGGCTCCATGGCCGATGAATATCAGGCGGGAATAAAGAAGATCGATGCCGAACTGGAGATCCTGCGCCAGCAGAATGCGATTCTGCCGGAACTGGGTTACACGGCCGGACTCTATAAATTTACGCCCTTTAAGGCCTACTACGAAATGCAGACGTACGACCGCGTGGCTTTTC
>JAERRP010000772.1 GCA_016735415.1 Desulfobacterales bacterium
TCTTATCCTTTCAGGGTGTCCAGATAGGCGGCCTTGTCCATAAGCGCGTCGATTGCGCCACTGTCGTTCGGCTTAAAGGCGATCATCCAGGCGCCGGTGTAAGGTTCGCTGTTGACCAGTTCCGGTGTGTCGGCCAAGGCCTCGTTCACCGCTACGATCTCGCCGGCAATGGGCATGAACATTTCGGATACGGCTTTTACGGATTCAAGGGTTCCAAATTGTTCACCCTTATCAAACGTATCGCCGATTTCGGGCAATTCTACGAAAACGATATCCCCCAGTTGATCTTGCGCATAATCGGTAATGCCCACTTTAATGGCATCGCCCTCCTGCTTGGCCCATTCGTGATCTTCGGTGTAGCGGACATCCTCTGGTAAATTCAGATCGCTAATTTCTTTGCTCATGTCTTCTCCTCCTTTTGGTTCGTTGCGGACGGGTTGGTTCGCATTCAGGGTATGGTACCAACTGTCGAATCCGGAGATGTGCCATCATATGGTATGAAATTTCCCGGCGCTCCTCATTTACAGCATTTCTTTGATGGGGCGTCGTGCGGTGCGGTCCGGGCGAACATCTTCCACGATGGTCACCTTGAGTTTACGCCGGTTGTCTTTAAGCTGCACGACCGCTCCCGGCGTAAGCGGCGACGTGACCTTGATAAAACCACAGCAAAGCCCGCGTGGTGCAAAATTTTGCGGTTTATCCGGGCTGGCAATGCTGACAATTTTGCCTTCATGCAAACCAATCCCCATATCGGACACACAGGTTAAAACCTGCCCGATTGCATTGCCCTCCGAATCAATCACAACCGCCGGATCAGCAGTCGATACCTTGCGCAGGTCAGCACCGACAAAAGCATAGGTAAATTCAGGCGATTCAACATTTAAGAGCGCCTTATCGCCAATGAAGGCTTTGGTAAATCCGGTTTGATCCGCGTTAAACGGCAGAGCGAAGGGCCAGGGGTTATTGATAAACGGCCAGTGGCCGATGTCCTGATGGGAAAGCGGCAGCACCGCTCCGCCCCTCAAGGAATCCCTGGCCGCCAAACCAGAGGCCACCAGGCCGTAATCCTGCCCGGCCCGGTAAATCATCTCCCAAGTATTGACGACATGCTCCAGCGCTACGAAAATCTCAAAACCAAATTCGCCGGTGTAGCCGGTACGGGATAGCAATATGGGGGTACCGTCGCTCAAGCGAACCGCAATGGCCAGCGGAGACGCTTCAACGAAATGGCCCTTGAATGTAAAATAGGGCATTTTCTCTAAAACGGCTTCAGGCGCTGCCAATACCTTGCTCAAGATCTTAGCCGCCATGGGGCCTTGAACATCGATTTTGCCGACCTTGTCGGTCAAATCGGTTATCGCTACCTTCCGTTCGCCTCTGTTGGTATTAAGATGTTCAGCCACCCTGCCACCCATCCCGGCGTTGAGCACCACCATATAATCCTTCTCGGACAGTTTATTGACGATGCTGTCATCGATGACCTCACCGTTTCCATCGAGGTAGGCACCGTATACGCAGCGGCCGGGGACAAGGGGTTTTTTGGCCATGCCGACACAGGCATCCAGGTTGTTTGAAAAACACAATTGTAAAAGTCCGTGGGCATCCGGACCCGTCAACAGCAAAACCGCCATATGGCTGGTGTCGAAGAGGCCGGCATGTTGCAGGACCGATAGATGCTCATCCTTGGCGGATGAATACCATAGCGGCATTTCATACCCCCCGAACTCGGCCATATTGGCCCCGTGGGACGTATGCCAGTCATACAGGGCCGTTCTCTTGGTCTCTTTTTCCATGGTTTCTCCTTCCCAATGCGTTTCGTTTTGTGCCGTTTTCAGGTTAGGTATAAAGATTTGCAAACCGTTACGATCAGATCAAATCGGCCTGTTACCGCAGTAACGGAAACAACATCTTGGCGATTGCTAAACGCTTATCCTCTTTTCACCAGTGTTATAGAGTTCCACAGCCATCAATATTACCACCCGGTGGCGAGAAACAACCTTCGGGAACATCATACCAACGCTATCCAGAACGCCATCCCGTTTCATCTTATGGACACGGGTTCTGACTGTGTTTTCGGTTACGCCCCATACGTATCGATATCCTCACTATTTTGATTTGCTCTCGTCATCATGTGTCTTCGCATCCATCGCTTTGGACTCGAAATAACTCTTAGTTTCCTTGACAATCACCGGGGTGAGTACCAGCAGCCCGATCAAATTGGGAATTGCCATTAACCCGTTAAAGGTGTCGGAGAGCGCCCACACGAGGTTCAGTTTGGCCACCGCCCCAATGCCCACAAAAATCACAAATACGATGCGATAGGGCATGACCGCTTTTTCTCCGAAAAGATATTCGATCGATTTTTCCCCGTAATAACTCCATCCCAGGATGGTGGAATAGGCGAATAACACCAGTCCGATGGTCACAACATAGGCACCTCCGGGGAACCCGAGTTGAAAGGCGAAAGTAGTCAGTTCGGCACCGGTTTTGCCGCTGTCCCAGGCACCGGTGAGGATCAGTACCAAGCCGGTCATGGTACAAACGATGATGGTGTCAATAAAGGTTTGGGTCATGGAAACCAGGGCCTGGGTCACCGGATGTTTGGTTTGGGCAGCAGCCGCGGCAATGGGTGCGCTTCCCAAACCCGACTCATTGGAAAACACCCCGCGGGCCACACCCATGCGGATGGCCATCATCACACCGGCGCCTAAAAAGCCACCTGAAGCCGCCGTTGGGGTAAAGGCCTGTTTAACGATTA
>JAERRP010000637.1 GCA_016735415.1 Desulfobacterales bacterium
CGGAAATTGGATTTTTCTACCGTGCCTATTTTCTTCAACCCCTGGGGCGCCTGGGACGGATCGCACTTGCCCATCTGGACCTCATGCGCCGTTATTTCCGTTGGCCGGACCCCTTTGACGGCGGGTATCTGGCCCGCGAATTGCGGGACGGGCGGGGCGCCATGCTGTCCTTGGTGGAAAGCAACGCGTTTTATCGGCGCTATGTCAAGTCCCAACAGGATCCGCTGGCATTTCTGATCGCGCTGCAGGGGCAGATCGAAAGGGCCATCTGACTGGTTCCCCAGCTGGTTTTCTACAACACCGGGCCGGTAACGACCCATAAATCGCCGTTTATGGGCTCCGACCCCAATCCCGGTTTGCTTCGGCGGCTGTGGAAAATGATATTCACCCCGGAAAAGATTTTGGTGGAGATTTCCGAACCGGTCAGCATTTCTGCTTTCCTGAAACAGATGGATGCCCGCTCCGGGGGCGGGGCCCAGGCCGATCTGGTCCTGCGCCACCAACTGCTGGACCGGATCACCCGCCATCGGCAAAGCATCACCGGCCCGATTCTCAAACCAGCCGAAGAAATCCGGCAGCACATCCTGACCAACGATCAGTTGCAGAACTTCATGCAATCCTACGCCCGGCGGCGAAAGAAGACCATTCCACAGGTGCACCGGGAGGCCCTCAAATACGTGGACGAAATCGCCGCCCGTCCAAACCCCTGGATGGTCAAACTGGGTCTGGGGCTGGTGCACGGGCTGCTAAACGCCATGTTCGACGGCCTGTCTTTCAACAGCGACGGCTTCAATGCCGCCCGCCGGGCTTCGCGTGAAGGGCCGCTGATCCTGATCCCCTGCCACAAAAGTCACTTCGA
The DNA here is from genome assembly GCA_016735415.1 of Desulfobacterales bacterium. The sequence continues at coordinate 860 of JAERRP010000637.1, forward strand.
TTATCTGGTGCTGTCGCACATCATGCAGCGCAACAACATGCCCTGCCCGCACGTTTTCGCCGGCCACAATCTGTCCTTCTGGCCGGTGGGGCCTTTTTTTCGGCGGGTCGGGGCGTTTTTCGTGCGGCGCTCCTTCTCGGGGGCCGTGCTTTACGCCCGGGTGTTCTCCGAATATATTCGTATGCTTCTGGGGCAGGGTTTTAATATTGAAGTCTTCATCGAGGGCACGCGCAGTCGCAACGGCAAGCTGCTGCTGCCCAAACTGGGGATGCTTTCCATCATTCTGAATGCGGTTCACCAGGGCGCCTGTGAACACCTGGCCTTCGTGCCGATCTATGTGGGTTACGACCGGGTGCCCGAGGAAGGGGCCTATCTCCATGAGGTGGAAGGCGGGCAGAAGGCGCCTGAATCCTTCTGGCAGTTTGTCAGGGCCCGGCGCCTGCTGAAAAAGCGCTTCGGCAAGATTTACATCAAGTTCTGCGATCCCGTTCGTTTGCGGGATCTGGAGAACGAATACGGCTCGCGTGTGCGCGATATGCGCGCCAAAGAGCTGCGCACGCTGACTCGCGATCTGGGCAATCGGGTGCTGCAGGCCATTGACCACCAGACGGTGGTAACCCCGCAGGCCCTCGTGGCGGCGGCGCTGTTGAACCGCCCTCACAAAATCATCAGCCAGGATCAGATCGATTTCCAAATCGACACCTTTATGGCTTATCTCGACGCGCGCCGGAGCACCTGTGCGGAGACGCTGGTGTACGATGCCCGGCATGCGGTGACCCATATCCTGAAGCATTTTATTCAGCAGAAGTATATCAAGCCGTTCACCGCCAACAGTCAGGACGCCGATAACGGTGGGCACTATCAGGTCAACCCCGCCAAACGCAGTGCGATGGATTATTACAAGAACAATTGTATCGCTCCTTTTGTGCCAGCCGCCCTGACCGCCATTGCTATTCTGGCCGCGGACGCCTTCCAGTTTACATCCCGGGACCTGCAGGTCCGCTTCGCTTTTCTCCTGCTTCTGTTTCAGAACGAATTCAGTCTCGGCAGCGAAGGAGCCCCGGAAACCAGTATTCGCAAAACGCTCAAAACCTTTATGGAGGACGCCATCGTGGTGCCCCATCCGACGCTGCCCGAGGCCTATAACCTGACTTCCGAGGGCTATCGCAAGCTCAAGAGTTTTGCCGGTTTTCTGTCCCCTCTGTTTGAATCCTATCTGGTGGTTCTGACCTACTTTCAGAACACCGTTGCGGACAAACACGACCCGACCCAGCGCCTCAAACAGATCCAGGGTATGGGCGCCAAAATGTACAAACAGCAGGCGATCGTACACAAGGAGGCCCTCTCCAAGGTCAACTATCTCAATGCCGTCGATTATTGTCTCAAAAACGGTATTCGTGGCCGGGATGATAAGGACCGGCTGGAAGACCATATGAGGATCGTCAAGGAATGCATGAAACAGCTCCCGCTTTGAAATCCGGGCCCATTGACAGATGCGCCCGGCCCCTTAGTCTTTTGTATCGCCCAAGCCCAATATGAAAGGCGCTTTCCTTATGAAGAGACTGGTCCTGATCGGATGTGCTCTTGTGCTGGTGGTGATGGCGATCGTCTTTTTGGGCCTGTCCAACCTGGGCCCGATCATCAAGAAAGCCGTGAATACTTACGGGCCTCAAATTACGCAAACCGAGGTGCGCTTAGGGGATGCCGGCGTCTCTGTGTTTACCGGGGAAGTCAAGCTCAAAGAATTTCTTCTGGGAAATCCTAAAGGTTTTTCTTCGCCCCAGGCTCTGGGTCGGCAGCATTTATGTCAACCTGGATGAGAAATCACTGACCGGCAACCCCATTGTCATCGAGAAGATCGAAGTTGTGGCCCCGGATTGAAAGAAATGGGGGTTACCGTGGAGGGCGTCAAGATCAAGCCGCGCGACGACGAAACCCGGAAGGACCTTAAAGGGGTCAAAGATGCGGTCAAAGGTTTGCTGGGCGACTAGCCCCGGGGAATCCATGGGAAGCGCCACCCAATCGCACCCCTTTGTGCTTGCAGCCCATTCCACCCTGATCCCGATGTCCCTCCCGGTATTGATTTCCCTGGCGGCCGAGCCCATTACGGGGGCGGCTGATACAGCTTTCGTGGCCCGTCTGGGCGCTCCTGCACTGGCCGCCCTCGGGGTCGGCACGACCCTTCTGTCCGGGGTATTTTCTGGCCGTTTTCCTGCTGGACCCCGGCCGCCCGAACGCCCTGGTATGGCTGGGGGTGATCACCGGCGGCTGGGTGACGTTGCGGGCCCTGTTCGGTATCCTGCGCATCTGGCCCGGTGTGGGCAACAGCCCCCTGGCCATCGAAACAAATCTTCCGGTTCCCAATCGACACGAATAGAAAGGGCGGCGCAACCGAAGGGCGTCGATGACTCGACTTCAGTGGAAATCCGTGATAGGCAACCCTTTACGGATGGATGTCTCTAAAATGGATCCGATCGGAGGGGAAGGAAAAGCAAATGCTATCGATTGATCTCGAGGGGCGGCATGCCCTTGTTGCCGGGGTTGCGGACGACAAGGGTTACGGGTTTGCCATTGCCAAGGCATTGATCGAGGCCGGTGCCCGGGTCAGCGTCGGTACCTGGCCGCCGACATGGAACATTTTTAAAAAACTGCTGGCGCGCGGTAAACTCGACCCGTCGCGGCGCCTCAGCAACGGTGAACTCCTCGAATTTGAAAATATCTACCCGCTGGACGCCGCCTTCGACACAATGGAAGACGTGCCGGAAGAGATCAAGACCAACAAGCGCTACAAGGATATCGGCGATTACACCCTGGAGGGTCTGGTTAAATGCCTAAAGTGCGATGGCAGCGACCCGCCGCTGGATATCGTGGTGCATTCGCTGGCCAACGGGCCGGAAGTCCAGAATCCCCTCCTGGAAACCAGCCGCAGCGGCTATCTGGCGGCCGTTAGCGTGAGTGCTTACTCCCTCGTTGCCATGGTGCGCCGGTTGGCACCGTTGATGGCCCCCGGGGGGGCCTTTCTGGCCCTGAGCTATCTGGCCGGCCAGCGGGTCATTCCGGGATATGGCGGGGGGATGAGTTCGGCCAAGGCCGCCCTGGAAAGCGATGTGCGTGTTCTGGCGCACGAGGCCGGCCGACGGTACCAGGTCCGGGTGAACTGCATTTCGGCCGGTCCCTTGGCATCACGGGCGGCCGCTGCCATCGGCGCCATCGACCGCATGGTGGCATACGTATCGCAGAATGCCCCTCTGGGCGATAAACTGACCGCTCCCGAGGTCGGTCAGACCGCCGCATTCCTGTGCAGCCCTCTGGCCAGCGGTATCACCGGAACAGTGCTGTATGTGGATAAAGGCTATCACGCCATGGGCATGCCACGTGATCAATCTTTACTTTAGGGCTCGCGAAAAAATAACGTACATTTTAAGCGCCGATGCATTCCACCCGGCGGCGTTACAAAAGCTCGGAATAGGCCGGCTATTCCTGCGCTTTCGCGCCTTGCCTGGCGGACTTACGCGAGTAAAAAAATCGGAGACCGCCAGGGAAACTGGAAAGTTTACCTGCAGGACAAGGCCGACCAGATCCTGGGAACGGTCCAGTTTGTGGTTGAATAGTGGTCGACATGCGTGACTTGACCGAAGGGCAGCAGAAGACCGTCATCCTGGCTATTGGCATCGCCTCGGCCGCCGTGATAGCCGTGCTCGACTATTTGGCGGGAATCCGCTATTCCTTGGCAATTGTTTATCTGCTGCCCCTTTACTTCGTTACCCTTCAGGGGGGCCGTGGGCCCGGCCTGAGCCTGGCGCTGGTCTGTGCCGGTTTCCAATGGGCGGCCGCGCATTATGCCGGTGGGCATCGCCTGACGCTGCCCGAGGCCTTGTGGTTGCATGCCTCCCGGGGGGCGCTCTACATTTTCTGTGCCATTCTGCTGGCCCGCATGCAGAAGGCTCTCTCACGTACCCGGGCCCTTTCCCTGACGGACTTCCTGACCGGCGCTTTGAACAGCCGGGCGCTTTACAATCTGATGGAAAACGAGCACCGCCAGATGAGGCGTTACGGCCGACCGCTGACGCTTGTGTATATCGGGATCGACAATTTCAAGATGGTCAACAGCCGCTTTGGACACACCGTGGGCGATACCCTGCTGCGTAAGGTGGCCCGTACAATGATGCGCTACCTGCGGGCCACGGATCGGGTGGCACGCCTGGGTGGGGATGAGTACATCATCCTGCTGTCCGAAACCGACCAGGACGCGGCCCGGGTGGTCATCCCTAAAATATGCGACCGGTTGGCCGACCTGATGAAAGACAACCGCTGGCCGGTGACCCTCAGTGTGGGCGTGGTGACCTTTTTTACGGCGCCCAAGTTGCCGCGTGAGATGATCCGGGCTTCGGAACGGCTGATGCGGGCGGTAAAAAAGGCGGGCAAGAATAATGTACTTTATGCTTCCTTTCACGGATAGGGCCCATCGGCCAAGGGCGTCTTTCGGCCTATCGTAGCGTTCTCGACTGGAACACAAAACCATCCGTGCGGATAGACACCGGTGGGTTCAGGCACCCTTTTTATATAGAGCGTTGTTTCGCACCCATGATAATCGCGATGAGCTGTTCTTGATAGATTGTCGTTCCTGCGAAATCCCGGGTTCTGAAAGCGAGCTATCGATCCGCGACGGGTCGCTTCAGAAAGTTGAACGAGCGCTTGCGCTGGAGCGGTGTTTCGGTTGGTTTAACCACCCGGAAACCGACCCGGGGGCTGCGACGTGTGGGGGCACTCAGGCTGCGGATGGCACAACGGCAGTACCAGGTTTCGGATCCCCAGTCCCCGCCCCGCAGGGCCCGGGCCACCCCTTTGGGGGGGCCTTGGGGATTTGTGGCGGGACTGCGGGCATAGTAATTCCGATCGAACCAGTCGGCGCACCATTCGTGGACATTGCCGTGCATGTCGTATAGCTTCCAGTCGTTGGGGGCCAGAGCGCCGACGGAGTGAGTCGTCCTGCCGCTGTTTTTCTGGTGCCAGGCGTATTCCGCCAGCTTGACCGCCTGCGGCCCGAAGCAGTAGGTGCTCTCGGATCCAGCCCGGGCGGCGTATTCCCACTCGGCCTCGGTCGGCAGGCGGTAGCTCGGATTGTCTTCGCGCTGGTTCAGTCTGGCAAAAAATTCAGCGGTGTCCTCGTGCGATACCGTTTCAACCGGGCGATCGTCGCCGGCAAACTGACTCGGGTTGAAACCCATGATGGTCTGCCACTGGGACTGGGTTACGGGGAATTGGCCGATGTAAAAAGGCTTTGCGAAGGCCACCGCGTGCCGGGGCAGCTCGTTTTCATCGGCCTGTTCGGCATCCC
>JAERRP010000466.1 GCA_016735415.1 Desulfobacterales bacterium
GTCCAGCAGGCTGCCGCCGGCCAGTACGATGGATGAGTGGGCATGGTCTTCTGCCCAGCGCTGGCGCGATCGTTCCCGAATGGCATCGATTAATTTAATTTTCAGCCAGTAATGGGTTTGCCAGAGTTTTTCATCGGGGATTTTTTCAATCAACTCCCAGATGACCGGATTGTCATGGTCTTCCAACCATTCCGGGTCCATGTATTTATCGAAAAGAAGTTGCATCTTCGGTTCGATCCAGGTGGGAACGTGCACGCCGTTGGTGACGAAATCAATGGTTTCTTTTTCATCCGGCAAACCCGGCCAGAGGCACTGCCACATCTGCCGCGACACTTCCCCGTGCCGTTTGCTGACAGCATTGCGATATTTCGACAATCTGAGGGCAAAGGCCGTCATGTTAAAGCCCGCCTGTGGTTTTTCAGGATGAATCCCCAGTTTCAGGAAGGCATCCCGATCCAGCCCCAGTGCCGGCCAGTAGGAACGAAAATATTTTTCCATTAAATGAAAGGAGAAAACATCATGTCCGGCCGGAACCGGTGTGTGGGTGGTAAAAATGGAGGTGTTTTTTACCCATTGCATGGCCTCCGGGTAGCTCATGCCCTGGTTTATCCGATCCCTGATTTGCTCAAACAGCGCAAAAGCAGCATGCCCTTCATTCAGATGCAGAAGAAAATTTTTAATTCCCAGGGTTTTCAGCACCTCAGCCCCTCCGATGCCCAGGACGATCTCCTGTCGCAGCCGCTGCTCCAGGTCACCGGTATACAGCCGGGCTGAAATTTCACGGTTCCAGGGATCATTCATCTCGATATTCGTGTCCATGAGATACAGGTTTATTCGACCCACAGCCACCTTCCAAACCGCCGCATGGATTGTCGGCTCGATCAGGGGGACCTTAACCACCAGTTGGGACCCGTCCTGGGTGAACACCCTGGAAATAGCGGCTGCATCCCGGTCCAGGGTTTCAGTAATATTTTCCTGCCAGCCATCTTCGCGAATTTTCTGATGAAGGTATCCTTGCGGATACATAAAACCGACGGCGACCAGGGGAACATTCAAGTCGCTGCATTCCTTGAGAAAGTCTCCGGCCAAAAACCCCAGTCCCCCGGCATAAAACGGCAGGGAACGGTGCAGCCCGTATTCGGCCGAAAAATAGGCAATCGCGGATAAATCCGGATCCGGAACATGCTTTAACAAGGGGCATTCCCGGGTTTCCATATATTTGTTAAATCGGGATAACACTACATCATACTGGCGCAAATAATCCTGGTTTTCCGCCGCGGCATCCAAAATTTCTTTGGGAAGTTCTTTGAGCATCTTATCCGGATTGTGTATACTTTCCTTCCAGGCTTGGCGGTCCAGTGTTTTGAACAGCATGCGCGCCGCCGGATTCCAGCTCCACCATAAATTATTAGCCAGCGCTCCCAATCCTGCCATCCGCTGCGGTAAATAAGGATCGTCATTTTGTCGAATTTCCACAGCAAGCACTCCTCTTCGGATTTAATTTTTTATTGCTCCGGTTTATCCAAGTTAGGCCTTTATCGGGCGATATCTGACAACATGTTGTCAGAGTAAATAATTATTTAGGCGACCAAACCAAGCATGACCAATAGATGACGCATTTCTTGCTGAAGGTTGATGTAAGCCCTGATAATAATTTTTGTGCCCTTTTTGGCAAATCATTTTCGCAAAATAAATATTAAAACACGAAAATAAATTTTAACAAACAATTTTACTTTGTGTCCATGTGGCCATTGATGAAACTGCTAAATTTCGAAAAATTTCAAATAAAAATTTGAAAAAATTCTATTTTAGATATCATTAGTCAATTTTGTCTGTGTCAATCTATTCTAATCATTTGAATTTATAAGGTTTTTTTTAACCACTCCTGGCACGCTTTATGCTTTGGAACTGGCTAAGACTGGAAAAAATGTCACCCCAACGTGAACACCAAAAGGACATAAAAGGTGTCAAATATTATGGACTGATTTATTAGCCGGAAATTGAAACTATAATTTTTACTTCGGATAGCCGAAAATTGAGGAGGTGAATACCATGCCGCGAGGAGATGGAACAGGTCCAAAAGGCCAGGGCGCCGGAAGTGGAAGAGGGATAGGGCGCGGTGGCCGCGGTCAGGGTCGCGGGGGAGGGTTTGCCGCCGGTCTTGGCGGAAACTGTATCTGCCCGAATTGTGGCGAAAAAATCGCTCATAACCCGGGAACACCCTGTTATGAACAGCAATGTCCCAAGTGCGGGACCGCCATGACGCGTGCGTAGAAGGTAATTATTGTAACTGAAATTTAAGGACAGGGGAATAAATAAAATGCCCAAAACACGGTTCAGCGGTGAGATCTATCGTTATGCCAATTTATGAATTCAAATGTCCAAACGGTACCATCACCGAAAAGTTCGTTAAAATGGGGACCAAAGAAATAATTTGTTCTAAGTGCCGTAAAAAAGCCCCCAAAATAATTTCCCTGTGTAACTTTCATCTGAAGGGCGGCGGGTGGTTTTCAGATGGCTATTCATCGACAAAGGATAAAAGACCGGGATTAAAGTAGATGGAGGGGGCGGCCTGACACGGGCCTTTTACGGCAGTGCGGCGGTGGGTGTTTTGCACCGTGTCGACCGGCCACTGCTAATCATCCGGTCACGAGAAAATGAATAAAAAATGGATATTTTATTGACACCTATCAAATTTTACTCGGGGAGGGCAACATAGACAGGAGGCGATTGATATGGATTTAGTCCCATGGAGAGCTTTAGGAAATCTCAGTCCTTTTCGCACCGAAATGGACAGGCTGCTGAATCGTTTTATCGGTGAAACATCACCTGGCGGATAATTTACAGCCGAGTGGTTGCCGCCTGTGGATATTTCGGAAACCCAAAACAACTTTGTCGTCAAGGCCGAATTGCCTGGCCTGGAGGCGGAAGACTTGAATGTCAGTATTTCGGGAGAGATCCTAACGATTAAGGGCGAGAAAAACAAGGAAGAGGAAGAACAGGACGAACACCATCATTATGTGGAAAGATATTACGGTTCATTTCAGCGTTCTTTTCAGCTGCCTTCCGGAGTTCAGGGTGATAACGTCGAGGCGACTTTTGAGAAAGGCGTTTTGAAAGTAACGCTTCCCAAAGTGGCTGAAGCACAAAAAATGGAAGTAAAGGTGAAAGTTAAATAACCAATGGATCGATGATACCTCCCCGGGTAATCCATTTACGGTTAAAGGTGTGAGCTGCGCCATATTTTATCGTAGGTTTTTTCGCCAGAAATGCGGCTCAAAAAGTGGTAAAATGAAATTTAACGCGATCAGAGCGATGGCCCGCGATTTGGGCATCAATACTTACCGGAAGAAAAAGACCGATCTTACCCGTGCAGTCCAGGAAACGGAGAACAACATGGCCTGCTACGGTACCGAAAGGGTGGAATACTGCAATGAGCCAGAATGCTTAGGGCGCAATGATCTATGTCGTTCTGTATAATTCAGTAAATTAAAGATGGGGCTGAATAGGCAGTAAAGATATCTCTTTAAACCGCGTTCGTGTATCCATCCAACCTTATTGTCCTTTGCATTAAACAGCAGCCTGCTTTCCGGAGAGCAGTAGCAGTCTGGCTGCTTTTGCCTTGACAGCCGTGCATGATAAATTTAAGTGACAGCTAACCTGAATTAAAATTTATAGCCTGTAGCAGCCGGTTGGAACGAAATGGAAATCCCGGGTTGTCGGGAAAAGCATGGAGGCGAAAAATGACAGGCAAAACTATCAAGAAAAAATCGAAAGAAGTTGGTCTTCCTCCGGGCACACTGATTCATGTAGGCGAGAAAAAGTCCGATGTGGTGCGAATACGGCTAATCATTTATAATGAAACTCATTTTGAAAAGAAAGAATTAAGCTCCGTAGACGAATGTCCCTCTTCTATAGGAAAACAGGCCGTAACCTGGATCAGCATCGAAGGTCTTCATCGGGTCAATATTATCGAGAAAATCGGCCAGGGGCTGGATCTCCATCCTCTGGTTCTGGAAGATATTTTGGATACGCGCCAGCGGCCCAAGATGAGTGATTTTGAGGATTACCTGCTGGTTTTTGCCAAAATGCTTTCGTACCAGGAGGGGGATGAACATCTGGAAAGTGAACAGCTCAGTCTCATACTGGGTCATGGTTATGTCATTTCATTTCAGGAGACAGCCGGCGACTTTTTTGATGTCATTGTAGCCCGATTGGAGACCGGTAAGGACCCCATCCGAAGAAAAGGGGCGGATTATTTAGTCTATGCTTTATTGGATGCGGTGGTGGATAATTATTTTCACGTGCTCGAAAAAATTGGAGAAGACGGCCTCGCTATAGAAGAGCAACTGATAGCCGAACCAGGTCCCGAAACACTACAACAGATTCAGAGCTTTAAAAGGCAATTGATATCTATGCGCAAATGCGTGTGGCCCTTGAGAGAGGTAATTGGCGCGCTTGAGAGAGGGGAGCCGGAATTGATTCAGGACAAGACCAAAATTTATCTCAGAGACGTATACGAGCATACGATTCAAGTTATGGATACGATGGAAACATACCGGGATATGGCTTCCGGGATGTTTGATGTGTATCTATCCAGTATGAGTAACCGGATGAATGAAATTATGAAGTTTTTAACCATATTTGCATCCATTTTCATCCCTCTGACATTGATTACCGGCATATACGGGATGAATTTTAATCCTTCAAAGAGTCCCCTTAATATGCCTGAACTAAGCTGGTACTATGGCTATCCCTTTGCTCTGGGATTGATGGCCGTGGTTGCCGCAGCCCTGTTCTTCTTCTGCAAGAAAAAAAAATGGCTTTAATAGAAGCACTGTAGCAACAGGTGCTGTACATCATTTGACTGAAAAGGGGAGATAAGGAATCAAATCTACATTTGACCTTTAATCAAGACACTGTGCTTTAGGTTTGGCTTATCTGTTGCCGTCGCTTTCGTTCGACGGTGCCTAAAGAGCCTTTCCATGGCGGTTTTCACCTGCCCTCCCTCATCAAACCGTGCATGCGGTTTTCCCGCACACGGCTTTCCGATGTCCTTCACCGCAAAGCGTGCGCCCTCGTCCAACCCG
>JAERRP010000477.1 GCA_016735415.1 Desulfobacterales bacterium
GGCCGCCGGCGCACGCGCCATCGCGCCGTCCGGCAGCGTCCTGCCGTTTTACCTGCAGCGCGGCGGGATGCTCAATCTGCAGTCCAAGCGCGGCTGTCCCTTCCGGTGTGTTTACTGCACCTATCCCCACATCGAAGGGGCGGCCATGCGGTTGATTCCGGCCGAGGAGGTGGCGGCGACGGCTTTGTCACTGCAGGATGCGGGTGCCCGCTATCTGTTCATGACCGATTCGGCCTTCAACGGCCATATCGCGCACAGCCTGGCGGTCGCTGCGGCTTTTAAAGAGGCGGGGGTGCGCATCCCCTGGGGCGCTTTTTTCGCCCCCATCCGGATGCCGTCGGATTATTTTTCGCGGATGCGGGCGGCCGGGCTGACCCATGTGGAGTTTGGAACCGAAGCCCTGTGCGATCCGGTGCTGCAGGCCTATCGCAAACCCTTCCGCGTGGAGGATGTCTTCAGGGCTCATCGCCAGGCGGTGGCGGCCGGTCTGCATGCGGCCCATTATCTACTGCTGGGAGGACCGGGTGAAACGGCGTCGAGCCTTGAGGAAACGCTCTTAAATATTGACAAATTGCAGCGGACTGTTGTATTTTTTTTCTGCGGTATGCGGATTTATCCACATACCGCTCTTTATCGTCTGGCACTTGAAAACGACCAGATCCGACCGGGTCAGGATTTGCTCGAACCGGTCTTTTACCAGTCACCCGAAATCGACGCCAGGGCAATTATTCGGCGGGTGCAGGACGGCTGCCGACAGCATCCCAACTGGGTTCTGGGCGCCGGCGGCGAAGAGACGGAAGAAGTGCTGCTGCGGTTGTATCGCCGCGGGTTGACCGGGCCGCTATGGGAGTTTTTGATCTGTTGAGCGCCAACGATCATGACGGCCGACCGATCCGAAGCCTGACGGCGGAGCGAACGATTGCCGCCGATTGGCTTTGGTTTGAGGGGCATTTCCCCGGCGATCCGCTGCTGCCGGGCGTGGCCCAGATCCAGCTGGTATTGGACACGATCAACGCCGCCCTCGGAACGTCATTCGATCTCATAGCGCTCAAGCGGGTCCGGTTCCGGAACATGATCCGCCCGAATGATCGGATTCAAATCCGGGCCTGGGCCGATACCGGGCGGGAAGGGGTATTCCGGTTCCGTATCGCGGTCGGGGATACTGTCGCCTGCACCGGAACCGTTCATGTCGGGGCGTCCGCCGACGTTTGATATGGCTCCGGTCGATGATGACGCTTAGACGCACACGGTGGCCGGGGGTCAACAACGGCTACGGGCGTGCCGGCATTCCGGTTTTCCGCGCTGAAGGTGCGGACGGGCTGAAACGATAGATTCGTTACAGAAGGGGGAGGCAGTAATGGCTGTGGAAACCAATGTGGCCGATATTACCGTTCGGGTTGCAGCGGTCTTGATTGAGGAACTGAAACTGGAAGACGTCACGCCGGAAACTTTTGATCCGGATATCGATCTGGTGGATGAAATCGGCATCGACAGCATGGATCTGGCCACGGTGGCGCTGGTGCTGCAGGACCACTACGGCATCCGTTTTGACGAAGACGATTACCCCACGCTGACATCGATTCGCAAAATTGCAGCCTATATCGCGGAAAGGTTGGTACCCTGATTGGACGGTAAAGCCGGTGTGACAAGCAATCCGCACGATATCGCTGTCGCCGGCGATTGTGCCGGCAGCAAGAAGCAATGGAAGTTTGCCGATATCCTGGCGGATCCTGGAATCAAGACCCGCTGGGAAAAGGTTCGTCGCTATTTCTTTCTGCGCGAATCCACCTATGACATGACCAACCGTTGCAACATCCGCTGCGAGGGTTGCTATTTCTACGCGGGTGCCAAACAGTTTGCGCAGGAGAACCGCGATCCGCAGGCCTGGCGAGGCCTGATGCAGGCCGAAAAGGAAAGAGGCATTACCTTTGTCGTTCTGGCCGGCGCCGAACCGGCCCTGGTGGAGGACCTGTGCCGGGTCTGCTACGAGGTCATTCCGCTGGGTGCCATCGCCACCAACGGGCTGGCGCCGATCGATACCGCCATCGGCTACCGCCTGCATATTTCCGTGTGGGGCAACGATCGCACCAGCCGGCGGATCCGGGGGGCCGAGCGCATGCTCGCCCGCCAGATCGATATCTATCGGAATGATCCACGGGCCGTGTTTGTCTATACGTTTACGCCTTACAACATCGTGGAAGCCCGCGAGATCGCCGAAATTCTGGCCGACAACGGGGGCCAGCTGACCTTCAATGTCTTCTCGGCCCCGGTCGGCTACAAGGGGGATTTGCGCCACCATGCGGCTTCGCTAAAGGAAACCCGCAGGACCATGATCGAACTGCGGCAGGCCTATCCGCAAACCGTGCTTTTTTCGAACTACAACGCCGTGGTCCATACCCATGTCGACAGCCTGCACGGTCTTTTCGCCTGCCCCTATCCGCGTCGGAATCCTTCCCGCGATATCGGCCTGGGACGCTCTTTTCGCCAGTACCGGGCGGATTTGTCCTGGGATCGCCAGGTGTCCTGCTGTGTTCCCGACACCGATTGCGCCGATTGCCGCCATTATGCCGCCGGCAGTGCCATCGTGACATCCAAACTCTTTCGCCATGCGGTGGACCCGGACACTTTCCGGGCCTGGCTCGACTACGTCGACACCTATCTGGCGGTCTGGGTCAAGGGATACGAAAAAGGCGAAAATTTGCATCAGAGCCACCCCGAGCCGCCTCCGGGTGATTCCGGCTGAGGCCCTGTCGACAAACCCGTACGGTGACGACCGATTTGCCAACCGCCCCGGAACGATTTCAGTAATCCGAAAAAATTACATCGTGCGGGGCGGTGTTGAACGGCTGAGTTGCGCCCAAGCTTTTCAAGGAGCCCTGGTATGAAAACGGTCAGCGCATTGCTGAACGATGAATGGTATGCCCGCTATCGGCGCATATCCAAATTGAATATCCGCAGTTCGATTTACGATGTCACCAACCAGTGCAACCTGCGTTGCAAGGGCTGCTTCTTTTTTTCATCGGGTGAAGACAAGGCCGCCGCCGAAGAAAAGGACATCAACCAGTGGACCGCCTTCATCGACCGGGAGCAGGCGCGCGGCGTCAACCTTGCAATCCTGATCGGCGGGGAGCCCACCCTGCACCTCGACCGGGTGGAAGCTTTCTACCAGCGGATGCCCACGTTCTGTGCCACCAACGGTCTGATCAAAGTGCCGCGCGAGCGCTTCCCCGACATGATGGTGGGTATTTCGCTGTGGGGCGATGACGAGGATGAAAAAACCCTGCGCGGCAAGGATACTTTTGCGGTTTCGAGCAAGAATTACGCCGGCGACCCGCATGCGTACTATCTCTACACCATCACGCCCAGGCAGATCGGCAAGACCGAGCGGATTATCCGTCGGATTCGCGATGTGGGGGTCAAGGTCCACATGCAGCTGCTCTCCAATGATGAGGGCCTGGACGGCTTTTCATGGCAGCCGGAGGAGCTTGAGGTCATCCGCCACGAGATGGATGCCGTGCTGGCGCAATACCCCGATACCGTTATTTCCTGCAAATACTACCACGAAATCATCACCACCGGTGAAATGCTCGGGCGCAGGTTCGGCTGGCAGGAGTGCCCCTCGGTTACCGAGCCGCTCGACCACCGCGATCCCCGTCCCAAACGCCTGATTCATTTTATCCGCTGGGCCTCCGACCTCAAGACCATGCACCGCTGCTGCACTTCGGAAACGCGCGACTGCACCACCTGCAAGGACGGGGCCGCCCACATGAGCTGGGTCATGGTGAACAAGCGGGCCCATATCCGGACGTCGCAGGATCTGCAGAACTGGATCGAGGTTTACGAAATGTTCGCCAAACTTTACCAGTTCATTCCCTGGTAGGCCGCTGCCGGAAGGACGCGCTTTTATCAGGAACCCAAAGCCGGCATCATCGCTGCGGTTTTAATTCCGGCCCTGTCCCTGACAGCGGCTTTTCAATTGGGCAGGTTTCGGCATGAAGGCCAAACGAACATTTATTGTCGGATGGGATTGTGTATCGTCCCTGGGAACCGACCTGGTAAAACAGTGGCAGGTGGCTGCGGACGGCGCCAGCGGCATCCGCCCCCTGACGCGTTTTGCCCTCACGGAAGATTTTCCCGTGCGTATTGCCGGTGAGGTGCCGGCGTTCGATCCTTCGCCCTATCCCTTTCTGGCGCCCCGTCCGATGGCCCAGTGGACCTCCCCCATTTTCAAACATGCCCTGCTGGTGGTGCATCGGGCGCTCGTACAGGCCGGGCTCGAGATCACCCCGGCCCTGGCGCCCCGCGTGGCCATTACCTTCAGCTCGGCCGTGGGCGGCCAGGACGCCGTTCTGGCCGCTGATCGCCGGATGCGCACGGAGGGTAAAATGCCGCCCCCGTTTACCAATCCCAATTCCTGCATCAACATGGTGGGGGGCAAGGTTTCGATCCTGACGGGCGCCACCGGGCCGATCAGCGCCACGATTACGGCCTGCGCCACCGGGGCGACCTCGCTGATTGTCGGTCAGCTGCTGCTGGCCCAGGGGAGGGCGGATGTGGTGATCTGCGGCGCGGTGGATTTCTGCCTGGTGGAGCCTATTGTGGCGGGGGTTTACACGATGAACGGCGCTTACGCCCCCAAACCGGGCCAGCCCCCGGAACCGCCCGAACGGATCAGCCGCCCCTTTGCGGTGAACCGCCGCGGTTTCGTCGTGGCCGAAGGGGCCGGCAGCCTGATTCTGGCCAGCGAGACCTTTGCCCGGGACCACGATCTGCGGCGTGATATCGAACTGGCCGGGTGGAGCATGACATCCGATGCCCGTCATTTCGTGGCGCCCAACCTGGAGACCGTCACCCGTTGCATCGACGAAAGCATTCGGGATGCGGGCCTGGGGACGGGAGCGATCGATGCCGTCAACGCTCACGGGACCTCGACCCGGATCGGGGATCAGACCGAATACCGGGCGCTGCGCGCTGTTTTCGGGGATCGCCTTCCGCCGCTATCGGCCAACAAAAGTCAGACCGGGCATGCCATGGGGGCTTCCAGTGCCATCGAAATCATTCTGGCCATTGAGGGGATGTGTCGGGGGAAAATTCTTCCAACCATCAATTACACCCCCGATCCCGACCTGGAACTGGACTGCGTGGCCG
This sequence comes from Desulfobacterales bacterium, assembly GCA_016735415.1. The sequence continues at coordinate 5,149 of JAERRP010000477.1, forward strand.
AGGGCGTCCGCCGGCTGGATCAGGCCCACCTGCTCAAAAACGCGTTCGGCTTCGGCGGCTGCAACGCCTGGATTGTCCTGCGGCGCTGTGCCTGAATCCCGCCAGGGCAACCATCAAGGAAAAACCTTCTCCTTCCCGGTCGGTCGTGATATTAGTCCGGCGATTAAATCATAGTTTTTAGAGAACGGGCTTCGAGATGAAAGCAGCCAGAAACAGACGGGTGTTCGTCGTGGGATACGGCGCGGCCACCCCCTTGGGACGAACTTTCCCGGAAACGTGGAGTCGTGCCCGGCGGGGTGAGACCGGTTTTTGCAAAGTGACCCGCTGTGAGGTCCAAACGCGCAACGACGTGGTGGGTGAGATTCCGGACTGGACGCCGGGCGATCTCGATTTTGGGGACCGCAAGGAAGCCTATAACTGGAATGCGGATTTCGTTCTCCTGACCATGGCGGTTTGCAAGGAGGCCCTCGAAAACGCCGGCCTGACGATGGATACCGTCACCGGACCGCGCACGGCCTGCCTGATGGGATCGGCCCTGAACGGTACGGATGCCTACCGCATCGCCATGACCAACTACCTCGACCGGGGCCCGCTCAAGATCAGCCCCTACCTGCTGCCCAATCTTTGTGCCAATCTGCCGGCCGGCAAGGCGGGCATGCTGCTGGGGTTCACCGGACCCATTTTTTCACCACAGGGCGCCTGTGCTTCCGGCAATCATGCCATCGCCCTGGGCGCGCGCATGTTGCGCGACGGCGATTGTGATTTTGCGATTGTGGGTGGGGTCGAAACCTGCCTGATCCCCGAAATTATCCACGGTTTCGCCAATATGCTGGCCACCGTCAGTGTCGGTCCCAACGACCGTGCCTATAACGATCCCGGGCAGGCCTCGCGCCCCTTCAGCATCGACCGTAAGGGCATGGTGCTGTCCGAAGGTGCCGGTGCGCTGGTGCTGGCGGCCGATGAGGTCGTGGCCGCCCATGGACTGTCGGCACGGGCGGAAGTGCTCGGGGTCGGCTGGACCTCGGATGCCTATCATTTCACGCAGCCCAACGCGGCTACCATCGTGCGCGCCATCCGTGAAGCGATTGAGGATGCTGCGCTTTCACCGGACGATATTCAATACGTCAACGCCCACGGCACCTCCACGCTCAAGGGCGACCAGACCGAAATCGAATGCCTGCGGACGGTTTTCGGGTCCCGCCTGCCTGCGCTGCCGGTATCGTCCAATAAATCGCAGATCGGTCATTCGCTGGGGGCTGCGGCCGCCATCGAAGCGGCTCTGGCCATCGAGGGCATGCGCAACGATTTAATTTTACCAACCCTCAATTACCTTCCCGATCCTGATCTGGGCGATGTGGATGTGGTCCCGAACCAGGCCCGCCGCCAGGCGCACGAGCTGGTGCTATCGAACGCCTTTGGCTTCGGTGGAACCAACTGCTGCATTGTCCTCAAGGGTGTTTGATATGAAACCCCAACCCTTTCGCCCCCAACTGCTGAACGGTGAAAGCCCCTACGTACGCGATACAAACGACGGCCGGGTATGGCACCGCTGTTTGACACGGGTTCTTTATGCGGATACGGATCGCTCCCAGGTGGTTTATCACGGCAACTACCTGCGCTATTTTGAATACGGACGCGCGTCCCTGATGCGCGACGCCGGTTATCCCTACAAGGAAGTCGAGGCCAGCGGTTTTATTTACCCCATCATTGAAATCGGCCTGAAATACTCCCACCCCTTGCACTACGACGACCCCATCTGGGTGAACACGCGCCCCGGCGACAAGGAACGGGTGCGCCTGCAGTTCGATTACATCATTACCCACCGGGACGAGGGCCAGATCATCTGCAGGGGGTTTACGCGCCATTGCGCCACCAACACCAAAGGCGTGCCGGTGGGCATTGACGACCAGACGCTTCACCTATGGAAGACCTTTCCCCGATAGCCGCACCGCACCGCCGTGTCCTGACGATACCCAACGACGCCCGCCTGCACGATC
>JAERRP010000855.1 GCA_016735415.1 Desulfobacterales bacterium
TCACCGGCATACCTGACAGGGTTTTAAATTCCTTACCGTCCTTTTGTTCAGCCTGATGAACCTTGGCCTTCCATCGGCTCTTTTTCTGTTTTATTTCTTTAACAGCCTCTTTGTTAAACAGGTCGGACATCGGATTTCCTCTCCAAAACTCGATTTAGATAATCAACAATTTCATATGTGCCTGATCCGGGAGTAAATATTTTAGCAACCCCTATTGATTTCAATCCATCCCAGTCTTTTCTCGGAATCGTACCACCTCCGAAAATAAGCATTTTCCGGATACCCTTTTCGCGTAAAAGAGCTGTCAGTTTGGCAAAAATTGTATTATGCGCCCCTGAAAGAATACTAAGGCCGACGGCATCCACATCTTCATCGATTGCCGTATTGGCGATCTGAAGCGGTGTCTGATGGAGTCCTGAGTAAATGACCTCCATACCGGCATCGCGCAGTGCTCTTGCTACCACCTTTGCTCCCCGGTCATGTCCGTCCAGTCCCGGCTTTGCAATCAATATCCTTTTTTTTCTCATTTTCTCCATCTGATTACATTCTCATTATTCAGTGTTAAAATATGGACGACTCCCTGTATTCACCAAAGATTTCCCGCATGACGTTAACAATTTCACCCAAAGTGACATTAGCTTTTACAGCCTTAATAAGGACCGGCATAACGCTGTCTTCTCCCTGAATGACCCTCATGATTTCTTCCAGCCGTTTATCTACGAGAGCTTGATCTCTATTTTTACGAAGTGCTTTTAAACCTTCCGTCTTTTCTGCTTCAAAACTTAGATCGGATTCCCTCAACTCAATATCCGGATCTTCGTCCTCTACAAACGTATTAACACCCACGATGTTTCTCTTCTTTTCTTCGATCTCTTTTTGAATTTGGAAAGCTGAGTCACCAATGGTTTTATGATAATATCCCTTTTCTATTGCTGAAATAACGCCACCCAGTTTTTCTATCTCTTTGAAATAGTTACGACCCTCGGTTTCCATCCGGTCCGTCAGTGACTCAACATAATAAGACCCCCCCAGCGGGTCTACTGTATTTACAACCCCGCTCTCATTGGCGATAATCTGCTGGGTCCTTAAGGCTAATTTTTCTGATCTGGAAGTGGGTATGGCAAAAGCTTCATCAAAGGCGTTGGTATGCAGGGACTGGGTGCCGGCCAGAACCGCTGAAAGCGCCTGAATCGTCACCCTTATAATATTATTTTCAGGCTGCTGGGCCGTAAGCGAAGATCCGGATGTTTGCGTATGAACCCTGAATTTCCACGAACGCGGATCCTTGGCCTGATACTTTTCACGAAGTGTTTTGGCCCAAATCCTCCGGGCCGCTCGATATTTTGCAATATTTTCAAAAAAATCATTATGGACCTTAAAGAAAAAAGAGAGCCTGGGCGCAAAACTGTCCACGGAAAGTCCGGCCTTAATCCCTTCCTCTACATAAGTAAACCCATTGGCCAGAGTGAAAGCCAGTTCCTGAACCGGCGTTGCACCTGCCGAGGCAAGGTGATAACCGCTGATGCTGATGGGATTGAAACGGGGGAGATAGTCATTGCAGAAACAAAGGGTATCAATGGTCAGGCGCATGGAAGGCCTTGGGGGGAAATAGTATGTTTTTTGGGCCTGATATTCCTTTAGTATATCATTTTGCATGGTGCCCGTCAGTTTATCAAGCGGCACACCGCGCTCTGTCGCTACCGCGACGAACATGGCCAGAATGATGGCAGACTGAGAATTGGAAACAAAATTAATACTTATGTTATCAAGAGGTATGCCTTCAAGGAGATTGCGCATATCCTGTAAAGAATCTATAGCTACGCCTCCACAGCTTCCCACTTCGCCTTCGGATAGCGGATCATCGGAATCCCTTCCCATTAGAGTGGGCATATCAAAACAGATGCTGATACCTGTGGCTCCCATTTGAATTAATTGTCCGATTCTCTTATTTGCTTTGGACGGGGAATCCAGAGAACCCAGCTGCCGTATGGTCCATGACCTTTCTCGATACATGTTTTTGTGAACTCCGCGTGTGAACGGATATTCACCTGGAAAACCAAGATCAGTTTTGCTGTTCAGATGGGAAATATCTTCAGGGTAATAACAAGGTTTTATCTGAAAACCGGAAAGATTACGGTAAGTCTTTCCGCTCTTATCAGTCCTCTCTTTATTATTATCCAATATTTTTTTATACGAGAATTGATTCATTTCTTTTTACTTTTTGTTTTCAAATATGTATTCAAGACTTCTTCTACAACGGAATAAGGATCATTTATCCCTTCAATAATGCTATTGATATATTTTCTTTTTTTTCCGGTTCCTCTTAACCCTTTAAAAATCACTTTTTGTAATTCATCCTTGAATACCAGCCCCAGTTCCTGTTCCACCCTTTCATACTTGACCCGATCAATAGCTTTGCTTTCTTTCAAATAGTCCTGGTGTTCGGTTATGGCTGTAATCAGTTCATCGATTCCTTTTATATCACCCGGCTTGCTGGCCACGGAGACCGTTGAAACCAATTTAGGCAGCCATTTTCCTTCTTCCATGTGAGCGACCGACAAGGCATTTTGCAAATGTCGCCGGCAGTTTTCGGCACCATCCAAATCCGCCTTGTTGAGTACGTTAATATCCGCGATTTCCATAATTCCGGCCTTCATGGCCTGAATGTCGTCTCCCATGTTCGGTGTGTGCACCAGCAGACAGGTATGGGCGATATGAATCACGTCGATCTCATCCTGTCCCGCTCCCAGAGTTTCGATTATGACGACATCCATTCCCATGGACTCTATGATGCGAATCACGTCATATGTGGCCTTTGATAATCCTCCCAGATAGCCACGGGAAGCCATGCTGCGGATATAGACACCATCATCCAGAAAATGTTTCTGAAGCCGGATACGATCTCCTAAAAATGCACCTCCGGAAAAAGGGCTGCTCGGATCTACTACAACAACTCCCACGGTTTTTCCCAGAGCCCGAAACTTGGAAATCAAGTGGTCTGTCAGCGTACTCTTTCCGGCTCCTCCGGAACCGGTTATCCCCAATATCATCGCATTACCCGTATGGGGATAAACCCGCCGCATCACGTCATGATGTTCCTCTGTCTCATTTTCCACCCAGGTGATTAACCGTGCCGCCGACCCTATATCACCATCCAGCATCCGCTGTACCATTATCTCAATATCTTTTATTTTCTTCATATTAATTTCTTACGTTTTCCTTTATATATCGTACGAACGTATTAGCAAGAGAACCCGCCCTGAACACTTTGTTAATTCCCATTTCTTCCATATCGGGAATATCTTCCACTGGAAAGGTTCCACCGGCAATCAGCAAAACATCATCAAGATTATTTTCCTTCATTTCTTCTACGATCTTTGGAGTAAAAATCAGGTGTTATCCTGAAAGATAACTCAGTCCTATCACATCGACATCCTCATCAATGGCGGCTTTTATAATGCTTTCCGGGGTTTGGAACATCCCCAGGTAGATCACTTCCATCCCTGCCTCCTTAAGGAGAGAGACCACCACTTTTGCACCCCTGTCATGACCGTCAAGTCCCACCTTACTTACAACAACTTTAATCTTTTTCGTTTTTCCTTCAGCCATCTCGTATACCTCTCAAGCCATATTAGTTAAAAGGCGATTCGATAACGCCCATAGGGTCATAGGGATATCCGAACACTTCACGCACAGTGCCTATCAGTTCCGCAGTCGTACCGAATGCCCTCGTAGCCTCAATCATTGCCGGTATGGAATTTTTATCCGCACTGACATCATCCGTTAGACGACTTATAGCATCCCGAAGCTTTTCCATATTTCGTGTACGTTTCAACTCTTTAACTTCATTGATCTGCTGTTTTGCCGATTCCGAGGAAACTCTCTGCACTCCCAAGGGAGTGCTTTTTTCCTGTTCTTCCGTGAAGACATTCACACCGACCACCAACTTATCGCTATCGTCCAGTTCCTTCTGCCGTTTAACCGCTTCGCTTTCCATCTTGCGATCGAGCCATTCCGTGCGTATTGCCTCCGCCATCCCCCCCAGATCTTCCACCTGTTTCATGATCTTTAGCGCTTCTTCTTCCATTTTATCGGTAAGACTCTCCACATAATATGAACCGCCCAGAGGATCCGCCACATTGGTAACTCCTGTTTCATATGCCAGGATCTGTTGTGTCCTCAGCGCCTGGAGGTGGGCTTTTTCCGTGGGAAGGCACATAGGTTCGTCATAGGAACAGCAATGCAGGGACTGAACACCACCCAAAACCGCTGTAAGCGCTTCGTAAGCGACCCGAACGATATTATTAAGCGGTTGTTGCGGAATCAGTGAACATCCCGCTGTATGAACGGCAAAACGGAAATGCATTGACCTGGGATCCTTCGCCCCGTACTTTTCTCTCAACAACCGTGCCCACATCCTCCGGGCAGCGCGAATTTTTGCAACTTCTTCGAAGATATCCATATGGCAGGAAACATAGAAAGTGAATCTGGGGGCAAACTCATCAATATCCATGCCCCTTCGAATAAGTTCATCTATGTAACACATTGCAATTCCGAAACCGAAGGCTATTTCCTGCGGTGCGGTTATACCCTGCTCCCTTAAATCATACATATTGACTGTGGTGTAATACCATTTGGGCATATTTTTTGTGCAAAACTCCATGACATCGGCGCCCAGTTTGACGGACAGGTCCAGAGGACAGGCAGGTCTGAAACCGCAATACCGGAAATGAATCGGATCATTCTGAATAGAACCACGCAAGATCGCCGGGTTATAACCGTTATCCTCTGCCACTGCCACATACTGCGCCATAGTTACCGGGGCTGCCACTGATGCGGTAATTAAAGACCAGCTAACCTTGTCTAAAGGGATGCCTTTCGTCAGCGTCTCCATATCCTTAATGGAAGTAATATTAACACCCGTCAGGCCAACTTCATTGACGGCCTTGGGATGATCTGCATCGAGTCCCATCTCGTAAGTTACATCCGCAATAGTGTTCAGTCCCGAACCTCCATGTTCAAACAAATACTTAAGACGTGCATGCGTATCAGCGGGCGAGCCGATTCCTACAACCTCTCTCTTTGTCCATAATCGTCCCCTGAACATATTGGCATGGATACCCCTGGTAAAAGGGTACTTTCCAGCATCTGAAACGTCCTTTTCATAGTGCTCCTCAGGCCTGTCCTTTGGGGTGTAAATCTCCTTCACATCATACCCGGACCAGCTTTTAAAACTGGACGGCTTCTCATAATAAGATTTGAGATACTCATCCCAGCTTGTTTCGCATGGTTCTTCCTTTTTAGTTACATCCATATGTATTCTCCCCTGGTTAGTGCCTGCCAAAGCTGTGCAGAAAGTCCAAACATCGTTACAATTCAGCCGGCAGGATTATTAGCAAGCATGTTAGTTGCCAAGTCGGCGTCTATACAGCCTATGCTTCCGATCATGGGTGCGAATGACTTTCCTTGCTTTTCCCATGGCTTTTTGCGCAAGTCCTATTTCTTCGTTCCAATCAACTTGTTCTTTTCGGATAACCTGCTTTTTTTTATTACCTATCAAACCCTATGCCAAAATATGGATCGAAGCATAATTATTCATAACTAACTGTATATTTACGATATTTTTTTTTTGGTCGCAGTGTAACTTTTTTGGCAACTGCTGAATAATATTTTAAAATTTTCCGATGGTTTTTCTAACACGCTGTATTTGCATGATATAATGCTGTCTCAATTTTTTACATGTCAACTTAAAATACAGTTGGCGTCCGAAAAAACCGATAAGGTGCTAAGATAATAAAATATGCTTGCCAAAAATGAGTTTCTGCCAACGGGAAAGAAACGAAAGAGATGCCAACAAAGCATTAAACTTGCATTTTCAGTATAAAAATACCCGATCCATCGCGAGCCCGTACCACGCAGGCATCTATTGCACCGAACCAAATTCAGCGTGTGTCTACAATCTTTCCGGGTGTTGGATCCGCCGTGGATGGCTCGATCCATGTTGCCCAAACAATACATAACGAAGCCGCCGGCAGGTTTGGAAACGGGGATCAGGAAATGGCGTGTTGGTATAGTTGAATGAGTTCACTGTGGGACAGGAGGGCTTTTTTCCTCAAGGATTCGGCCCGGACAGCGGCGAGTAGCCGCGCCGTTTTTTCGGCATCCAGGGTCACGCCGGCGTTTTGCATGACATGTTTGATCACGGTCGAACCACTATGACGACCCACCACCGGTTGTACGCCTTTCCGCCCCAGGATATCGGGAGAAAAGGGTTGGTAGGTGTTCTGATTCTTAAGAATTCCCGCCGCGTGTATACCCGATTCGTGACTGAAGGCCGCCGCTCCGGTAATGGGACGATCCACCGCAATGGGTCGATTGGAAATGCGGGAGACGAATCGGCAGATCTTCATCCGTCGGCGCGTATCGATAGCGCTCGAACGATTGCCAATGGTTCTCAGCGCCACAACCACCTGTTCCAACGGGGGCATTACCGGCCCGTTCGCCGATTCCGTTCACCGTGACACTGCTTGCGGGAATACCCGCTTCGATGGCGGCAACGGTATTTGCCGCGGCCATACCCAGATCATTGTGCCCGTGAAATTCAAGGTGCGTTGATCCCGCCTGATGTGGCAATTGTTTGTTCATGGCCCGTAGGAGAATCGGGGAGACCGGGAAACGGATACGCACGGGGGTTTTTAAGGCATTGGATTTCATCTGTTTACCCTCCGCATTCTCTGTTCCAGGAATTTCCAGATCCAAGTAACGTTCAATGCATATCCGTCACACCGACTTTCCGAAGACAGATCAACCGGGTGGGCTGCCAACCCAGTTGATCATAAAAATCCAGGGCGGGTTGATTGCCGCGATCGGCCAGCAACTGAAGGCGCTTCAGGCCGCGTTCAGCCGCCCATGAACCGAGTGCGGACATCAGACGCCGGCCGACCCCGCGGTTGCGGCAGTCTTCACGGACCACGACATCTTCCACCAGCCCCACGTGTCCGCCCTCGGCGGTGGAGATCAGGATCTGGACCGTTGCCATGGCAATAACCCGGCCGTCGGCTTCCGCCACGAGAATACGGCGATGCTTGCCGCATCCATCCAGAAAACGTTTCAACCCCCGCCGTTGGCGGTCCGGATCGGGGGGAAAGTCATTTTCAATGACAAACAGCGCCTGCAGTAACGAAACCATGGCATCCAGGTCTTCCCACGTTGCAGGACGGATCGTCAGCATCTTTGTATCCATGGGGTTCTCCTTTCATCCGACAAAGGTAATCAGTAACCCAGCGTTGCTTGGCGTCCGTATCCTCGCGCAAGAAATGTCGGATTTCCACAACCTTTCCGTTGCGATAGGTGACCAGGGTTTCGGCAACCATGGCGATGTCGTCCGCATCGTGGGTCACCATGATCATAGGCGTGTCGAATGTCTCCAATACGCGTAACAACTCCTCGCGCATACATAGCCGCAACGGTTGATCAAGGGCGCTGAAAGGCTCGTCGAGCAGGAGGATGCGCGGTCTGGTGGCCAGGGCGCGGGCCATGGCCGTCCGCTGCTTTTGTCCCCCCGAGAGGACTGTCGGCCGGCACTTCGCCAGCTTGCTCAGACCGAAGCATTCGAGGAGCCTGGCCACCCGGCGAGCATCCTCCCGGCTCACCCGCCCAAAGAAGGGCTTCAGGCCGAAGGCCACGTTTTCCTGCACCGTGCGGTGCGGGAAAAGGGCATAATCCTGGAAGACATATCCGATACCGCGACGACGCGACGGTACGTTCACACCGGCCCTGGCGTCGAAAAGTACGTCACCGTTTACGGCAATACGTCCCGCATCAGGGGAAAGCAGACCGGCGATGGCCTGCAGCGTCAACGTCTTGCCCGATCCCGATGGGCCGAACAGCACCAAGGCGCGGTTTGTGGCGGTGAATTGCGATCGAAGGGTAAATTCCTCTCCGGCACCCCGCATCTTTTTGACGATATTGATTTCGAATTCCATTACAATCAGGCAAGTCGTTACGGCCGTTTGAAACCCTGAGCCTCGAGCAGAATCATACCCTCACTGCCGGTCACGAAATCAACGAAGACCTGTGCCAGGTTCGAAACAGCGCTGTCCTTGAGTACTGCAATAGGATATGTGACGGGCGCTTCTAGAGATATTTCCTGAATGATCACAACTTTGTCGCCCGCTTTCACCGTATCGGTCCGATAGACGAACCCGCAATCCACCTCGTCCCGCGAGAGGTAATCCAACACCTGCCGCACGGTCTCGCAAAAAATGAACCTGGGCCTCAGCTTTGCGTAAATGCCCATCGCCGTGAGGGCCGATTCGGCGTACTGTCCGGCCGGCACGGTCTCGGGCGTGCCGATACCGATGCGTTTCACCCCGTTGTCGGTCAGATCGGATAAGGTCTTCACGCCCGCAGGGTTACCGACCGGCGCGGCTAGGACCAGGACGTTGTGCGCAAAAATCTTCACGGCATCTCCGGATACGAAGCCGGATTTCACAGCCTTGCGCATCCATTTGGGATTGGCCGAAGCATAAACGTCGGCCGGTGCACCCCGTTCGATCTGACGATACAACACGCCGGAAGAGGCGAAGTTCATGACCACGTCCACGCCCGGGTGGGCTGCCTCGAAGGCCGGTTCGATATCTTTGAACGCGGCGGTGAGACTGGCCGCGGCGGAAACGACGAGCGCTTCGGCACGGGCCATGGGCTCCGGCACGGCTACCACGGCGGCTACTATAATTGCCAGTGCGACATGGATGATACGTTTCATGGGATGCTCCTTTGCGCTTGGTCTTCAGAAATTCGGTTGCAGCAGGCGGCTCGTGCTAACGAGTATAACCAGACAGGCCAGGCTGATGACCACAACCAGAGCGTTGGCCAGCCCATCATCACCGGCTTGCACAGCGGAGTAGACCGCCAGGGAAAGGGTTTGCGTGCGACCGGGGAGATTGCCCGCGATCATGAGCGTGGCACCGAACTCACCCATGGCCCGTGCAAACGCGAGCATCGCTCCGGCAAGTACACCGCGGAACGCCAGGGGAAAAGAAACGCGCAGAAACACGGCCCATTCGTTCTGGCCGAGGGTCCGCGCCGCGTCTTCGTATTGCTTGCTCACACCCTCCAGGGCGGCCCGGGCGGATTTGAATACCAACGGAAACGCTACCACAGTGGCGGCGACGGTCGCACCCTGCCAGGAGAACATAAGCGTGATGCCGAGAGTTTCCTGCAGCCACTGCCCGAGTATGCCGCGTCGGCCGATGAACACCAACAGATAATACCCGAGTACCGTCGGCGGCATGACCAGGGGCAGCGTACAGAGGGCGTCCACCACATCCCGGCCCGGAAACCGCCGGCGCGTGAGTATATACGCCATGGCCACACCCAGAATCAGGGCCGCCGCCGTGGCCAGTCCGGCTATCTTGAGGGTCAGCCACAATGGTAAGCCGAGCTTCAGGAGATCCATCATGCCTTCTCGCCCGGGCTCAAGGTACGGATCGAAGCGTATTCCGGAATTCTTATCCACCTTGCCAGCATGTCCATTGTCCTTTATCAGCCATTTTCAGTTCCCTGGGAAACCGGCCGCCACTCAGGGCTCGCGCAATAATAACTTCACATTTTTGCATCTCCGCTTCAGCTCATCTCTGGCCGATGCTTCACTCCCAAAATCCTCGAAATAGCACGCTATTCCTGTGGTTTTGCTCTCTCGGATCAGCCAAACCTGGACCAAATCTGAGCGCCAATTCTGCGAAGTTATTTTTGCGAGAACCCTTAATTAGGGTTCATCGGGTAAACCCGGAAAAAATCATCCACGATCTTTTCCGCCAACTCCGGAATACAGG
>JAERRP010000139.1 GCA_016735415.1 Desulfobacterales bacterium
ACCACTAGCCAGATGTGTTTGACGGGCACGCTCCTGTGTTCCAATTTGTTGGCGGGAAAGGTATGGTTGGCCAGATAAGCGCCTTCCGTCAGGGCTTCGAATACCTGACTGAAATCCGTCGGTTCGGGCAGGTGCGCGTCCGGTACGGCCACGACGGCATTACCGGCTTGTGCGTGCCAGGCCCGACGGATGCTTTGGCCGGCGGCCTGGCGCAATCTTTCCCGGGTAAGATCACGGGATAATCCCAGCCCGGCAAAAATGACACGCTCGACGCCTATTCCGTCCGGCTGGTAACGGCTGAGATATTCTCCCGGCCGGGCGGTGAAAGTCTTGATCGTCCGGACACTTTCGGCCAGCTTGCGCATGGCCTTGTCATGAAACAGAATTTGGTCTTCACAGACTGGAACGATAAGGGTTTCCGCTTTGATTCGGGATAACTTTTGGGATGTCAGTTGCAGCATAGGTTAAACCTCCGCATTCAGGATAGTGCCAGGCGTTTAAGATGTGACAGGGCTTCCCATGAAAAGGTCTCGGTTTGACACGGGAAGATGGCGTTGTTGGTAAAAATCGGATCGGCTTCAAGGTCATAGCGTGAGACCGCCACCGCCCGGCCCCACAAGGCGGTATGGGGAATGGGGCTATAGTAAGCCAGAATGGGGCGGATACCCATGGTTTTGACCTTCAGAATGGAATTTTCCAGAACATCCAGCCGCTGGTCGGGCAGTCCCGCCAGCAGATAGGCGCCAACTTCGCGGGCACTGAAGCCCGCCGCCCGCAGGTTGCGCGCCGCCGTTTCGAAATCGTGGATATCGACTTTGCGATCAAGCCGCTGGCCGTTGGTACGCACCGCCGTTTCCAAACCCAGCCGGACGGTCGCAAAACCGGCCCGGAACATCAGGCCGGCCATTTCCGGGCTGATCTCGCGGATGTGAAGCGCATTGGGGGTGTGAAAACGCAGCCCCCGTGTTTTACGAATCAGGGCCTCCAGCAGCGGCAGCGCGTGGGTTTCGGCCTCGACCAGCAGGGCGTCGTCATAAAAGGCGAAATCGCGCACACCATAGCGGTGGTGCCAGTGCTCGATTTCGGCCACCACGGACAGCGGGTCACGTCGGCGCTTTCGGGGCTGGAGCCGATGCGAGGCGCAGTAGGCGCACCGGAAGGGGCATCCGACCGATGTGAGCAACGGGATATAGGCGATGCGGTGCTGCAGTTCGAAGGCCGGATAGGGCCAGGCATCCAGATCGTCAAAGTCGAATACCGGATCGGCCCGGAAACCGGTGAAGCGGGCAATGATATCCAGGATGCTTCGGCCGATCGGGCCGGAGATGACGGCATCCGCGCCGATGCCGGCCTCGGCATGTTCCCGGCAGAGGGTGGCGTAAATGCCACCCAGAACAAGCGGTGTCGCCGGGAAAACATTTTTCAGAGCCCGCACCGTTTCGGCCACGCCGGGATACCAGTAGGTCATGGCCGAGGTTACCAGGATAAGATCCGGCGGTGCCAGCCCTTCGAGGTCGCGCTGGAACCATTCCCGGGGGATGCCGTAGCGCGAAAAGCGCCGGGGGAGTCCCTCGAGTCCGGGGGGGGCGGGGAGGACGGTTTTGATATAGGGGCCACGGCCGTGGCGGGCACCGGGGTCCGAAGGCGGCGCCAGCGGGTGGAAGCGGTTCAGACAGTCGATATAGGTGATCCGGCATCCATGTCGTCGCAGGTTGGCCCCCACCTGGAGCAATCCGAGGGGTTGGGCCCATACATCGTAGGCGGCGAAATCGTGGATCCAGGGATTAACCAGCAGGATATGCGGGCGGTCGGCTTTCACAACGACCATGCGGCATCAGGCCCCATTGCTGATCGAAAAATAGGTCATGGATGTCTTTTTCAGCTCCCGCAGGCTGAAAAGAAGGGTGAATTTTTCAACACCGGTCTCACGGGCCATTTCATGGGCGATGGCCCAACAGGCGTCCGGCGATTCGGCGTGGATCATGGTATAGAGGTTATAGGGCCAGTCGGCATTCGGATTGCGACGGTAGCAATGGGAAATCTGGCGGCAGGCGGCCATTCGTTCCCCAACGGGTTCGATGCGTTCTTCGGGGACCTGCCAGGCGCCCATGGCATTGGCGGCGTAGCCCGATATCTGATGGCGCAGGGTGGCCCCGAAGCGACGGATGATGTCGTGCGCGCGCAGGCCCTGCAGGGTTTCGAGAAACTCGGTTTCCGTGATCCCGATGCGCTCCGCCAGCTCACGGTAGGGGCGCGCCGTAATCGGGATATCGTCCTGGATGGCCGCAATGACTTTTTGTTCCATTCTGTTCAGCATGGCCTGATTTATGGTTCCCTGCCCGGGATTGTCAAGAAATTTCATTGTGGATCCCGCCCTCCGGATGCTATGGGATGCCCGCTGGCCGTATCCACGGGGCCGTTGTGTGGACGACTCGACAGGAAGACGATTGATGTCAATTATCAGTTCAATGAACACGCCCATGACAAATAAACGGATCTGGTGGTATCTGGTGGTTGCAGTGTTCTTCGGCACCGCCATGGTTGCGCCGCTTTCGGCCGCCCTGCTCGAATCCCACGAGAACAATGTGGCCCGGCTGCTTGAATCGCGGATTAAATCCGCCGTTGCCAAAGAACGCTTCAGCTGCCAGGGCGAACTGGTTTGCGGTATCGCGCTGATTCCCGGATTTTATGCGGCCCGCGGCTATCAGCCGGTCTGGACGAAAACACACGCAATTTTACCGGCGGCCTCGGATCTTCTGGGGGAAATCGAAGCGGTCGATCGCTACGGCCTCATCCCGGCCGATTATCACTGGCAGCGTTTACGTCAGATGACGCAAACGCTGGCCCGGACATTCGAGGGGACGGAATCCGTCGATGCGCGGCTGCGGGCGGATTACGACCTGCTGATGACCGATGCCTTTTTCCTGCTGGTCAGTCATATCCTGGGAGGACGGGTCAATCCCGAAAGCATTCATCCCGAATGGGAAACCTACAGCCACGAGGTTGATCTGGCCCCCCTGCTGAACGGGATCCTCGTCTAGTAGCGGACAATCCCCTTGATCGACCGCCTGCATCCCCCCTATGATGGTTTTAGAGGCATGCGCCGGGCCTTGGCCCGTTATCGCCGGATTGCGGCCCGGGGCGGCTGGGAGACCATTCCCGCAGGGCCGCGGCTTGCCCGTGGGATGGAAAATGAAACCGTTGGACGGTTACGGCGGCGATTGGCGCAATCGGGTGATCTCACCGACATCCAGCATTTCAACCCCTATCTGTTCGACCGCCCCCTGGAAAAAGCGGTTGCGGCATTTCAGACACGCCACGGCATTCAGCCTGACGGTATCGTGGGGGCGCAGACGCACCGGGCCATGAACGTGCCGGTTGCGCATCGAATCCGGCAGCTGGAGATCAATATGGAGCGCTGGCGCTGGATCCCCAAAGATCTGGGCCGTCGCTATCTCATGGTCAACATCGCGGATTACACGCTTGTGGCCGTCGAGGCCGGTCGTGCCCGGATACGGATGCGGGTTATCGTGGGCCGCTCCTACCGTAAGACCCCCGTTTTCAGCGAAGACATGACCTATCTGGTGCTCAATCCTTACTGGGAGGTCCCTCCGAAATTGGCGCTTGAAGATGTCCTGCCAAAGATTCGCAAGGATCCCGGTTATATGCAGCGACAGGGCCTTCGCCTTTTTGCGGACTGGGGGCCGGACGCCAGGGAACTAACCCGCTCCGACATCGACTGGCAGCGGCTGGCGGCAGGGGGTTTCGGTCTGCGTTTACGGCAGGACCCGGGACCGCATAACGCTTTGGGCCGTATCAAATTCATGTTGCCCAACAAACATGCCGTCTATTTGCACGATACACCGGCCAAAAGCCAGTTTGCCGCTTTTGCACGCAGTTTCAGTTCCGGCTGTATTCGCGTTGAGGATCCGATCGGACTTGCGGCTTTTGTACTCGAAGATGCGTCTTCCTGGGATCGGGAGGCCATCCAGGCGGTTATTGCGGCGGGGGATCGTCGTGTGGTCCGGCTAAACCGTCCGATTTCGGTGCATATCCTCTACTGGACGGCATGGTCGGATGCGTCCGGGACCATCCATTTCCGCGAGGATATCTACGACCGCGACCAACCCCTGATTAAAGCCCTTCGATCAAGACGAGGCACCGGCAAGACCACCTGACAGGCTGGTTGAAAATGATGGTATTTACCAGGAGCGTACGCTGCCGATATCGACATGGACAAAATTGGCTCGGGGATAGTAGCCCACCCCGCCCTGCTTGAGGTCGGCGGCAATCCGCCGCAAGCGGTCGGTGGATATTCCGGGGATTCGAATATCGGCCGCATGGCCCTTCATGTGAAGGCTTTTGCGGGCGACACCGTGGCTGCGTTTGCGTAGTATTCGGTTTGTCCGGGGGGAACGGTATCCTGAAATGATGTGTACACAGGCGTGTCGTCCGGCGCGTGACCTGATGTCGTAAAGGAGGTCCAGCAGGCGGGTATCGATGGGTTTGATATCATTGGTGCGGTGGTCTCTCAGAATGTGGTTGACGGCCGCCAGCGCGTCGGGACGGTAGGATTGCCCCTGAGCATAGCAGACATCCAGTTTTTCGCGGGTGTGCGTGTTGAAAAAAACAAGCCGCCGCTCCTGATGGTCGGCCGGCGTCAAGGCTGCGTACAGGCTGCCCGGTAAGGCCAGGCTCGCCGAAAAGACGATTCCCAAACGCAGAAAATGCCTGCGGGACGGGTTCGGAAGATGGTCGGGCGGGTGTGTCACGGCCGGTTGTCGGTGTATCATCGGGGGCATCTTATTACGAGCATTTTTTAAGTCAATGGGTTCTGAGCTAAATCAGGGTGGTGATTACCGATTATGAAGGATCCTGCAATATGAGTGCCAGATCGGTTTGAGATTGCTTCCGTGGCTATTAATTAAAAAAATATAATATTTTTATATGGTTATGTTATAATTTTGGGAGCGGAGGTCTGCAGGATCAGGACGTCGGCCCTGTAAAATTATTGACACCCCCTAAAATTATTTAAACCTGAAATCCGTAACGATTGACAAACAGCTTCCCTGCGTTTGCGGATGGCCGCGGCCTCGCGGCAGTTGACCAGACTTTGCAGATGGCGGACGGCCTCTTCCGGCGCTTCCGCGCGCCTTTTCAAGGCCAGTTGAAACCATTGGGGAAGATCCGGCGATACCAACGTGTGAAGCTCGGCCGCAAGCCGGCGCAATCGGTCGCTGTCATCGGCGTTCAGGTCATCCCTGCCGTCGGGCCCTACAATCGCTGTAATCCGACTTTTCAAGCGCCGATACCGCCAGGCCGGATGCAATCCGAATCGAAAAAGAACATATCCGAAGCTGCCCATGGCCAGACCGGCCACCAGGCCCCCGATGAGGACCGGGTCAGTGAACATGCGCCAATCCCTCCCGTATGGCTTTGGCCGGTATCAACCCGGTTGCACGGGCGGATACGATATTGCCGGTCGGTCCGCCTTCCTCGCTGATGACGTCGTACGATGTCTGCCCGGCCATCGCTTCAATTCCTTCCCGGGTATCTTTGGGCCGCGCCGGCTGAAGGCGCCGCGGGTGGCTCATATCACATTATAGCGCCATACTTCAAACCGGTGTCCGTTGTCCGGTGATCGCCCGCCGGATCGATGTCTGCGCCGTCCGCCCCGGGCATCAGGCCGGCCGGCGTTTGACGGCGCCCAGGATTTCGCATGACAGCAGTGGGAATGCTTTTTTGTGGGCGCCTGGAAATGGAAAGACGTTCAATTGGTCGGGGCGAATCCAGTGGAAGGCCTGCGGGCCTTGCAGCCGCACGCGCCCGCTGTCCTTGCGGCACAAAAATAGATCCAAAACGATCTTAAAGTGAGTGTAGGCATGGCGCACCTGCGTGATTTTTTGCTCGACGGTCACGGCGAGGCCGGTTGTCTGGTGCAAGATACGCCGACAGGCCGCTTCTGCCCGTTCACCTTCCCGTCGCCGGCCGCCGGGGAATTCCCATAATCCGGCCAGCAGGCCCTCGGAGGGTCGCTGCACGATCAGCAGGCGCTTGCGGTGGCAGATAACCCCCGCGACCATGGCGTGCTCCGGAACCGGCTTTTTGCGTATCCGGTAGGGATAGGTGGCGACCACCCCGTTTTGTCTGGCGAAGCAGTCTGCCTGCCAGTGGCAGGCGTTACAGTCCGGGTTGCGGGGTGTGCAGACCAGAGCCCCCAATTCCATCAGGGCCTGATTGAAGGTGCCGGGGCGCTTCCGTTCCAGCAGCCGATCGGCCACCACCTGGAACTCTCGATGGGCCGCTGGATGGTTGACTGCTGTTCCAATGCCGCAGAGACGGGCCAGGACCCGTTTGACGTTGCCGTCCACCACGGCGTAGGGTTTATCGTAAGCGATGCTCATGACGGCATTGGCGATATAGTCACCGACGCCGGGAAGCGCCCGAAACGGTTTGCGCCGGTCGGGTACGCCGCCGTCACCCGCATCGATCAGTTGCCGGGCGGCGCTGTGCAGATGATGGGCCCGGCGGTAATATCCCAGACCTTCCCAGT
The DNA here is from genome assembly GCA_016735415.1 of Desulfobacterales bacterium. Next base: position 6,554 of record JAERRP010000139.1, read on the forward strand.
GTTTCAGAACCGCCTGGCGGTCCGCGCGGGCCAGCGATGCCAGATCGGGAAAGCTTTCCAGGAAGCGGTGATAATAGGGTATAACGGTTGCAACCTGGGTTTGCTGCAGCATGACTTCCGATACCCAGATGCGGTAGGGGTCACGGGTTTGTCGCCAGGGCAGATCGCGCCGGCAGGTTTTATACCAGGCCAGCAGGCGTCGGCGCAGGCCATTTGCCACCCCGGCCGGGAGCCAGGATTTATCGGGTGCGGGTGGGGGCTCCATGCTTTTAAGACCATGAGGCCAGCGTACGGATGAGAATCCGTATGTGCTGCTTTTCAGCCTGGGCGATGGAGAGAAAAGCGGCGCACCGCTTTTCGTCGGTTTCCCGTTCGGCCATGTTGCGGTAGAGATCGTAGGCCCGATATTCGATTTCCAGAGACAATTCCATAATATTCAGGCAGCGATCGGAGGCGACGGCGGTCAGGCGGGAGAGGACCTCCTGGAGCGGTTCACCGCTTTCGAGGATTTCGCCGCTTAATTCCTGGAAAAGTTTTTCGAATGCCGGCGGGTCGGTCTGACCCTGCTTCCAGAACGCGTAAATCATGCGGGCGTGCCCCTCTTCGGCCTGGGAGAGTTCGTGAATGGCCGGGGCGAAGGCTTCCTGGCCGTTGGCCGCCAGGATCCACTGGTAATAGCGGTAGGCGCCTTTTTCCAGATCCATGGCGGTCAGCAAAGGATCATCATCCGGCCGGTCCTCCTGGAAAATTTGGATTTTGGGGAAGTCGCTTGTTTTTTGGCCGTCCCACGCCAGAATACCGCCCACCAGATTGTAGATCCGTTTGTCCGATAGCGCCGCCTCGGTGGCCAGCATGGCGGCCACCTGGGAGCGTGCCCCGGTGCGGCAGTAGAACACGAGTTCGCGATCGTCGGGCAGTTCGAACAGTCGGGTCTCCAACTCCATCAGGGGCATCAGCAGGGCGCCCGGTATGTGGACGGCGGCGTATTCCGCCGGCTGGCGGACATCCACCAGGAGATAATGGCGTTCATCTTCGGCGGCCAGGTAGTGCCTGAGTTCGTCCGGGAGGAGTTCTTTGAGCTTCATATCGTCCATCATTCGCTCCCTTCGCAATGGCAGTCTTTTTGATCACAGGGGGGACAAACGCAAGCGCCCGGTTTGTCGCCCGGTGACCTCGATTGATTTTTTCGCCACTGGAGAAAAACGACCGTGCCTATGACAATAAGGCTTATGACCAATATTTCCAGTATGATCGTTCCTTGTGGTGACGAATATCGGCTGATAACGACCGCGCGTCAATTCCGGACTCAACCGATGTTAAACTGACCGGATTCGATGTAAGGGACATCCTCCACCTCGATGGCCTGGACGATTTCACGGTTGAGTCGGAGCTTCAATTCTTGGACGATGGCCCGCTTTTTATTGAGGCCCTTGGCAAAGGCCATGGTGGTGTCCATTAATTGGTCGATGTGGCAGGCCTGCCGCACGATATGGTGTTCGAGGCACTGTTCGGCCGTCAGCCGGCAGCCGCTGTATTGCATTTCCTCCAGCATGTAGCGGGGAATGGCCTTGCGCAGAATGGCGTTCATGCCCGGCAGGAAGGGAATGCCCAGGTCGACTTCGGGCAGGCAGAAATAACCGCGGTCGGAGCGCATCAAGCGGAAGTCGAACGCGCAGGACATGATGGCCCCGGCGGCAAAGGCATGCCCCGTAATGGCGGCGATGGTGACGGCCGGGGAGGTGAGCAGCCGCAGGAACAGCCGGTTGAGAAGGCGGAAAAAGCGCTGGGCCCCTTCGATGTCGCCCTGCTGAATGATCGGGGCCAGCCATTCCAGATCGATGCCGTTGCAGAAGATCTTTTCATGATTGCTCATGACCACCACGGTACCGGCCTGGGTCTGCTGTTCCACCTCGTCGAGGGCATCCACAAAAGCGTTCAAAAAATCGGGGTTGAAACGGTTTTCACCGTCGTTGAGGGAAAGAATTGCCACATGTTCGTCGATCTTGATGTCCACAAGGCCCATTACGGCTCCTTCCTGCTGGGATGGTGTTCAACTGTTGTTCGTCCATAAATGGCGAACCTGTTTTCCGCGGTCCTGAAGGCGCAACCTTTCGCTGGCCGGTATCAGCGGAAACTGTCGCTGCCGGCTATCTGGGGGAGTTGCACGACCGATTTTAGCGAAAACCTGGAGCGCCGGGGGGAGCGTTAGCATTTCGGCGGGTTGCCGTCAACAAGGCGCACGGCGGCGCCCTGGCCGGTTTCGGCCGGTGGCCGGGAACCGGGCGAATTAACGCAAAAGGCAGCATCCGGGAAGGATGCTGCCTTGGTGCGTAAAAATATTCAGGCTTCAGCCGCAGGTGCCGGAAGTACCGCATCCGGAACAGGAACTGCCGGCGCTGAAATCGACCGCGCAGGAAAGCCGGAAGCCGATGTCCACGAAATCGACCTTGATGGGTTTAACTTTTTTGATAAATTCTTTGTCGACCACATAAGAAAATCCATCGACGTCGAAAGCCGTATCCGTTTCTTTTGGCTCATCCAGAGCCATGGCCAGGCTAGGCCCGCCTCAGCCGCCGGAGTTTAAGAAAATGCGGATCGGCGAGGGATCCTTGCCTTTGAAATATTCAGAGACCTGTTTTGTCGCTGCCGGGGTTACTTCAACCATTCTGGGTGTCCTCCTTGCGAAATTAGGGCCGGAAACAAATGATCACCGGCCACAGAACGAGAAAAATTCCAGCTAAATCTAATGATTCTGCCCCTATTGTCAATAAAAAATCGTGGGAGGTGCTAATCAAAGCCCCCCCGTGCAAGCCATCCGGTCTTGTGCCCATGCCGGTCGGCCCTCGGGAAGATCGGGACTGTCGGCTGTCATCAAAAGCGTCTAACGGCGGGCCAGTGTTTCAATATAGTCCTCGTAAACCTGGCGGTTCCGATCGGAGAAAAGGATAAAGATCACCTGTTGAACCCGATCGTCTTCGGCCAGAAAGGCCAGGGTCGTGTCCACGGCAATCCGGCAGGCATCTTCGATGGGATAACCGTAAACCCCGCAGCTGACGGCGGGGAAAGCCACTGACCGGGCGCTGTTTTGGGCGGCCAGCAAAAGGCTGCTGCGGTAGCAGCGGGACAGCCTTTGGCGGTCTGCGGGCCGGCCGTGGTAGACCGGTCCGACCGTGTGGATCACGAAGCGGGCCGGCAGGCGATAGCCCCTTGTCAAGCGGGCTTCGCCGGTGGGGCATCCCCCCAGCGGCCGGCATTCGGCCAGCAGTTCGGGACCGGCGGCGCGATGGATGGCCCCGTCTACTCCCCCTCCGCCCAGAAGCGAGTTGTTGGCGGCATTGACAATGGCATCGACATCAAGACGTGTAATGTCTCCCTGTTTGACTTCAATTTTTTCCAGATGCGCTGGCATGTCTTTTTCCCCGTCGTCCTTCACTATTAAGCGCACGGGCCCGTTTATGAAAGGCGGCGGCGCTCAAAGATCGTAAAGGGTTTCGTCCCGGTTCGGTGCCCGGCGCTGTGCGCGGTCCGGTTGATCTTTTTTGCCCTTGAGTTGGAAAGGATCGTCGCCTTCCAGCAGGTCACCCATTTCGGCTTCGATTTTTTCGGGATCTTCACCCTGCTCCATGCGAGTCAGGGCTTCTTCCATGCCGTCGCCGAGGTTCAGGCCGGTCATGCTGGTCAATTTGCGCATCAGTTGGGCCGCCTGGCGAGGGTCGTCTTCGTTGATTTTTTCGGCCTCGCCGGCCAGCATCTGCATGGCTTTTTCCATCTGGCCCTCGTCAAAGGGCAGATCGTCCATGTCGCTGTCTTCCCTGGCCTGTCCGGTGACGGCGAACATCGACACCTGGCGTGACAACTTGTTCTCTCTGCAGCGCGGGCAAAGGGGAACTTTCCGGGTATTGACGGTTCGGGATAAAAAGTTAAATATCGTATTACAATGATCGCAGTAAAATTCGTATATGGGCATGATTCCTCCAAGCATTCATGGCATGCGGGCAGCTTCGATCGTGAGAATTTATAAAATCCCTCTGCAATGATGTCAAACTTTATTAAAGAAGGATACGCCAATGAGCCCCAGCAATTATGCCGCCGTTATTCGTGACAACCTGCAATCGGCCTTCCAGGTCGGTGAAGCTGTATTGAGCGAGCGCTTGAAGGCCAGGTCCGAGGCCGGAGAATTGGCCTTCAAGGCCTTCGGGGCCGAATGCCTGCTGGGCCGCGATGGTGTGCGGCTGAACGATGAAACCGCCCAGGGCCCGCGGGGGGTGATCATCAGCCTGTTGGCCCGCCATGCCCGCCCGACGGCCTGCATCGAGGAGCCCTGGCGGGCTTTTCGCGAATTGCCCGACAGCATGCCTTACGTGGGGGCTTTCCGATCGCATACGGAATTGCCGCTGATCCCGCATGTGGAAGACATCCGGACCCGGTCCTCCGCGATTGTCGCCGGGCTGGGCGGAAGCATTCCAGAGCGCCCGGTCTCCGGCGATTTCAACCTGGTGCTGCAGCCGCTTCCCAAAATCCGGTTGTGCTATCTTTTTTACAGGCCGGACGACGAATTCCCGGCCCAGGCAATCTGCCTTTTTTCCGCCAATGCCCAACATTTCCTGCCCACCGACGCGCTGGCCGATGTGGGGGAATACACCTCCCGTGCGATGATGGATATGTTGGGTTGCGGGGGAATGAACCGCACGGCCGGTGCCATGGCCCCGGCGCCGGGGTCGTTGACTTGATCAGGGCCTTCTGGTATGGCAGCACGCAAATTTACGGTTTAGAAAGGATTCAAACAATGGAAAGAACACTGTCGATTGTCAAACCGGACGGCGTCATCCGTGGTCTTATCGGCGAGGTGGCCAAACGGCTGGAGGCCAACGAGCTCAAAATTGTGGCCATGAAGATGATTCACATGACCAGGGCCCAGGCGGAAGGTTTTTACGCCGTTCACCGCGAAAGACCCTTTTTCGGCAGCCTGACCGAATTCATGTCTTGCGGTCCCTGTGTGGTCATGGTGCTGGAAGGCGAGAACGCCATCGCCCGCTACCGCCAGTTGATGGGGGCCACCAATTACAAGGAGGCCGATCCCGGCACCATTCGGGCCGATTTCGCCACCGATATCGAAAAAAATGTGGTCCACGGGTCGGATGCCCCCGAAACCGCGGCTTTCGAGATCGGCTATTTTTTCAACCGTTTTGAAATCGTGGGGTGAGGCCCGATCGCGTCAACCGGGCGAATGTGCGGATCGTTCTGCAGCGTCCCCGTTTTCCGGAGAATATCGGCGCGGCCGCCCGGGCCATGCGCAACATGGGGTTTCGCCGGCTTGCGGTGGTCCAGCCCGAGAATTTTAACATTGAACGTATCCGCATGATGGCCACCCATGCGGCCGGAGATGTGGTCGATGCCATTGTCCGCTTCGACCATCTGTCCGAAGCACTGAGGGACTGCCGCTACGTGGTCGGCACCACGGCGCGGCTGGGCGGCGAACGCCCGACCGTGGTCTCGCCGTCCGTGATGGCCCAGCGGTTGGTGCCGATCTGCCATGATTAGGAAGTCGCCCTGGTTTTCGGTCCCGAAGACCGGGGGCTGACCAACGCGGATCTCCGCTTCTGTCACACCCTGGTCAATATCCCCACGGACGCGTTTGCGTCCCTCAACCTGGCCCAGGCCGTCATGGTCATGTGTTACGAACTGTTTGCGGCCTCGTCCGCGAAAGCCGCGCCCTTTGCCCCGCGGCTGGCCACCCGCCACGAACTCGATGGCATGTACGACCATCTTCGGGATATTCTGGTGCGCATCTCTTATATCAACCCCGAGAACCCGGACTACTGGATGAACCGCTTGCGGTATTTTTTCAACCGCCTGCAGTTGCGGGGGCGTGAGGTCAGCATCATTCGCGGGATCATTCGCCAGGTCGACTGGTATGCCCGTAAAAACTACGAAGAGGGTTTGAAGGAAGGCCGGCGCCGGCGCCCGGCGGGAGAGGCGTAAAACCCATCAGACCTTTTCCAGATCGTCAAAACGGTTGATCCCCGCCTTGCGTCGGATTTCCTGCTCGTAGCGTCCCTGCCAGCCATGTTTGCGCAGTGACCGGGCCACGATGATTTTCATCATGGGGCGGAAAAAATAGATCCAGATCGAGGTCCATAAACGCCCCTGGCGCCGGATGGTCTCCGAGGGTTCCCACCAGCCCAGGACTTTGAGACGGTGGTACCAATAGAGGTACTGCAGTTTTTCGGCACTCAAATGGCGGGTGCGCACATTGGCCCACATGCCGTTGTAGCGGGTGTAGTCGTCCGGATTGGTCACCAGACCTTCGTCCATGAGGTATTGCCGAATACCGGTTTTGGGGTAAGGGGTCAGGATCTGGCAGTAGGTGGTGTCGGTCCCGGTGGATTTCAGAAAGCGGTAGTTGGCAATGATTTCTTCTTCGCGGTCGTCCGGAAAACCGAAAATCATACCACCGATGACCATGATGCCGTTTTGTTTGCAGAGGGCCACGGTCTTGCGGGAATAGGTGACAATATCGCCTTTCTGCGCCATCCGCAGGTTTTTGGGAGAGACATTCTCCATGCCGAGAAAGATGGAGCGGAAACCGGCCTGCGCCATCCGGCGGACCATTTGCGGGTTGCGCGCCATGGTGACACAATCGGCCTGGACCGTGAAATACAGATTGCGATACCCGCGTTTGATGATGGCATCGCAGAGGTCCATCACACGTTGCGGGTCCAGCACCATATTGTCGTCCGACACGAAGATCCAGCGAACCCTGCGGTTGAAATAAATATCGTCGATGTCCGCCAGAATGCGCTCGATCGGGAAAGTCCGGAAAGCCCGCCCGTACATGTGCCGGATGCTGCAGAAGTTGCAACTGCGTGTGCAACCCCGGGAGGTTTCCAGAACCTCGATATGGCGATTCATGATATGGTAGCCCCAGGTAAGCCGGCGCTTGTCCCGGACGGGTAATTTCAGGGTCGCCAGATCCAGCAGGTCCCCTTTGGGGTTATGAACAAAGTCTCCGGTTTTCTTATAAGAGAGCGAGGGAATGGTTTCGAATTGATCCTGGCCCTCCAGTGCCCGCAGAAGCCGTTTGAAGGTGACCTCGCCCTCGCCGCGAACGATGAAGTCGATCTGGCGGGCTTCTTCGGAAGCAGCGATTTCCGCATACATGAGGGTGGCATGATAGCCGCCGATAACGATCTTGACCTCGGGCAGCAGACGGCGGATCAGGTTGACAATTTTGAGACAGGTGGCGTACTGCCAGGTCATGGTCGAGAGGCCGATCAGGTCGGGTTTGATTTTCAGAAGGATCGTGCGAAGATATTGCCCCACCCGGCGACGTTTGCGAATGAGGTCGATCAGCGTGATGTCGTGCCCTGTGTCGATGTTGGCGGCCAGGCTGGCGATTCCCAGATTGGGCATATGAAAGGCGGACTCATGCATGATGACGGGCGCCACGTCGGGCATGGAAAACAGGATGATTTTCATGGTCTCCTCACAAGTGGCCGAGATCGGCTTCAACCTCATCGTCACATGATGATAAGGATTCTCACAACCATTGTTGCAGCGATGCTGTTCGCGGCCGCGTTGACGACCGCCGCCGGCGCCCAGGAGCGAACCATACCCCAGTCGTCGGCCTTCTTGCAACTCAAACAGGCGATCGAGCGCCAGTATTACACCTACGACCGGGATAGAATTCTACCGTTGTTAAACCGGGCGCAGGCCTTGATCCGACAGGATGGCGCAAACTGGTATCCTTACTATTATGCCGGCATACTGCATGTCCAGTTGGGCAATATCGCCCGGGCGGACGACAAGGCTGCCGCCCATCGGTATTACACGCTGGCCCGGGAGCACCTGGAAGTTGCCCACCGCAAATCCACCAGCGCCGAGACCACGCTGTGGATGTCGGCCGTATACGGCAAACTGGCGTCGCTTCGCACCTTTAAAATGATCTACTACGGTGCGCGTTCCAAAGCCTTCATGGAGGATGCCTATGCCATGTCCCGGGGCAATCCCAAATTTTTCATGCGGGCCGGTGTGCATGTCATGCATACGCCCGCC
>JAERRP010000354.1 GCA_016735415.1 Desulfobacterales bacterium
ATATCCTGGGGTCATCTTTCATCCGGCTCCAGAACGACAAACCCGGGTGGTCGGTGGTTTTTTCAGGCGATCTCGGCGCCGCCGACACAACACCCATCCTGCCGGACCCTGAAGCGCCTGACACGGCCGACCTGGTGGTGCTGGAATCCACTTACGGTGACCGCCTGCACCAAAAAAGAGACCAGCGGATTCAAGAACTGGGCACCATCCTCACCCCGGGACTGGCCGACGGCGGCAAAATCTTCATCCCCGCCTTTTCCCTGGGACGCACCCAGGAGCTGGGCTATGAAATGGATCGGATCTTTTCCGATCCCGGCTATCAGGAGATTTTCCCGGAATTGCAGAAAAAGGGACGCTCTCCGGTATTCGTCGATTCGCCACTGGGCCTGGAGATAACCAAAATCTATTCCAGCCTGTCCGAATACTGGGACCAAGAGGCCAAAAAACTGAACCAGCGGGGCGACCATCCCATCGACTTTGACGGCCTTTACGCGGTGGGAAGCCACCGGGATCACCTGAAAATCTGCGACACCCAAGGGCCTGCCGTCATTCTTGCCGGCAGCGGTATGTGCACCGGCGGCAGAATCGTCAACCACCTGTGCAATGGTATTGATCGATCGGAAAATGACATTTTATTTGTGGGATATCAGGCCGGCGGCACGCCCGGACGGGCCATCCAGAAATACGGTAAAAAGCCCGGCGGCTATGTCGATCTTGATGGTGAACGTAAAACGATCAAGGCCGGTGTGCACACCCTATCCGGCTATTCCGCCCATGCCGATCAAAAGGGGCTCGTCGACTGGATTGAATCCATGCCCGAAAAGCCAGCCGCCATCAAGCTGGTTCACGGGGAGAGCAAAGCCCGTGTGGCACTAGCTACAGCACTCGAAAGCAGAGGATACAGTGCCCAATAATGACGGATTCGTAAAAAGTCCGATATCGGCGTTACGCGTATCCCTCGTCACTACGGCGTACGACCAGTACGCCTCATTCCTCGGAATTCGCAAGCCTTGATATCGAACTCTTTACGAATCCGTCGGGATTGTGACTTTTTACGAGTCCATCAGACTTAAACGGGGCGCTTTTTTTGAAAGCCCTGGCATCTCACTATCCTGGCACATAGATTCGCAAAAAAGCGCTCCGTTCAGGTTCGAGATTTTCTTTGGAATCAACATAAAACAATGCGGCAAAAAGGCAAGCAAACCGATCGCTTCCGGAAAAAGCCGGGCCAATAACGTTAACCCGTTTGCGCTAACGGTCGCAATGGCGCCAGCGTACGAATTTGATAGCGACGGCGTACTGTCCGCATCGAACCGATTTGACGAAAAGCCTTAAATATGTTTCTTATGGGGCTAAGCCGGCTGACAATTAAATTCACAGATGGAGAGGTGGTTATGGAGATCGCATGACCACAGGTTCAACTTCTTGTTCATCCATCCTGATCGTGGATGACGAGAAAAGTGTCCGGGAATCCCTGCGAATGGCATTGCAGGAAGGTTATGAACTGCACTTCGCCGCCAACGGCCAGGAAGCGCTCCGCCTCTTTCAAACACGCGCCATCGATATCGTTCTGCTGGATATTATGCTGCCGGATATGAACGGGATCGACCTGCTTAAGAAATTCAAACAAATCGACCGGGCCCTGCGGGTCATCATGGTGACGGCGGTAAAAGAGATTCAGACCGCGGTGGACGCCATGAAGGCCGGCGCCTTTGATTATCTGCTCAAACCGTTTGATATCGAACACGTCCGGGCACTGGCTGAGCGCGCACTGGAACAAAAAAAGCTCCAGCGTGAAATTGTCTATCTGAACCGCGAAATCGGCCGTTGCCGCCCCTTTGAATCCATGGTGGGGCAGGGCGCTTCCATGCGTAAAGTCTTCGAGCTTATCGAATCGGTGTCACAATGCGAAGCCACCGTAATGATTCAGGGCGAGAGCGGCACCGGCAAGGAGCTTGTTGCCCGCGCGGTTCACAATCAAAGCGTCGGGGCCGGCAAGCCTTTTGTGGTCATCAATTGTGGTACCATACCCGCCACCCTTATGGAAAGTGAACTTTTCGGGCATCGCAAAGGCGCTTTTACGGGTGCTTTCATCGACTGTCCCGGAAAAATCGAAATCGCCCATACCGGCAGCCTTTTTTTCGATGACATTGATTCGCTATCGATGGAGATGCAGGCCAAACTCCTGCGCCTTATTCAGCAAAAAGAATTCGAGCGTTTGGGATCGCATCGCCTGATCAAGGTGGATATCCGCATTATCGCCGCTTCAAACCGGGATTTGAAAGCCCTCGTCGATGCTTGCCAGTTCAGAGAAGATCTCTATTATCGCATCAACGTTCTGCCCATCGACCTTCCGCCGCTGCGTCAAAGAGGCGATGATATCGGTTTGCTGCTCGATCATTTCCTAAGGCTGCACGCACGCACCAGCGGCGCACCGCGCAAGCAGTTTTCACCCCAGGCCAGGTCCATGCTGATGGCCTACGACTGGCCCGGCAACGTGCGGGAACTGGAGAACCTGGTCGAGCGGCTTGGCACCCTTCACAAAGGTCGCAGCATTCGCGCCGCCGACCTTCCGGATCTGCAAACGCGAACCGGCCCCCGACCCCCCAGGGTTCACAACCTGAAAAAAGCCACCCGGGCCTTCGAGCGCCAATACATCCTGGACATTCTGGAGGAAGTAAAAGGCAGCCGGATGGAAGCGGCCCGGCGTCTGGGGATTCACCGCAACACCCTGCTGACCAAAACCAGGGAACTGGGTATTATTTTCCGCAATATGTGAGCGTATTGAAAAAGTCGGCGAGGCACCGCTACCCTGACCTATGAAAAAACGTATCATCCTGGCCGGATCGGTTCCCCTGGCTCTGTTCGGAGCGCTGGTTTTCACCTTTCTCAAAATGCCCGATCCCAATGTTCCCTTCTGGACCCGGGGCTGGACCACCACGCTCAATATCTACTCGCAGGTCGGATTGGTCACCCTGGTGGGTCTGGTGTCCAAAAACGGCATTCTTATTGTGGAATTCGCCAACAAACTCCAGGCCCAGGGGCGCGCCAAACGCGCCGCCGTGCACGAGGCCGCCCTGACCCGCCTGCGGCCGATCCTCATGACCACCGGTGACACGATAGCGGGCCATTTCCCCCTCGTGTTGGTCACCGGGGCCGGTGCGGCGGCCCGCAATTCCATTGGCCTGGTGCGGGTGGGCGGCTTGGCCAATGTCTCCCTTTTTAC
>JAERRP010000197.1 GCA_016735415.1 Desulfobacterales bacterium
CGTCGGGTTTTATGACCATGAGCTGTGACATTCTGGTTATTTTTGATTTCCAGGTTTTGTTTGGTTATATTTATTTTCAAATCGGACTGATCGTGACCGTTTTCCTGGCCGGCCTGCTGCCCGGTGCCTGGCTGGGCATCCGGATGGCGCCCCATGCCACCCGGGTCCTGGCGTTTGGCGATCTGCTCTTGATCCTTCTGGTGGGTGGGTTCATCCTGGCCCTGGCGATAATGGGGACGCGTTTACCGGCCGCTTTTTTCCTGGTATTCGGTTTCCTGGTGGCCCTGGTGTGCGGTTTTCAATTCCCGCTGGCGCTGGCGATCGAGGGCGGGCACGGCCGGGCCGTGGCCCGCACCTTTTCGGCGGACCTCATGGGGGCCTCGGCCGGAACCCTGATCACCAGTGTGGGCCTGATTCCCTACCTGGGTCTTTTCTGGACGGCGGCCGCTTTGATCGGTTTGAAACTGACCAGTCTGGTCGTGGCAGGTTGGAGAAGCAATGGCCATCAATCGTAGACGATTCCTGTACTGCAGCAGTGTCGCCCTTTGCGGCAGCACCTGCTTCGGGGCGCCCCTGAGCCTGGCCGGGCAGGGAGGGGCCGATGCCGGTTCGGCCGACATCCGGGGCCAGGTCTTCCGGGGGGATGCCCCCGCGCGCCTGTGGAAATGGTCCCGGGAGGGCTTTCTCTACCGCCGGCTGGAGGACGACCAGGTCCAGTGCCTGATCTGCCCCAACCGCTGCATACTCGCTCCGGGGGATCGCAGCGTCTGCCGCTCCAGGGTCAACCTGGGCGGAAAACTCTACACGCTGGCCTACGGCAACCCCTGCGCCGTACACAACGACCCGGTGGAGAAAAAGCCCCTCTACCATTTTCTGCCGCAGTCCAAGGTCCTTTCGCTGGCGACCACGGGCTGTAACTTCCGCTGTCTGAACTGCCAGAACTGGGAGATTTCCCAGGCCCGGCCCGAGGCGGTGCGCTTCCTCGAACTCTTCCCGGCCGAAGCCGTGCGCAAGGCCGCCGAAATCGGTTCGGTCGCCATGGCCTATACCTATTCCGAGGCCATTACCTATTACGAATACATGATCGACACGGCCCGCCTGGCCCGGGCCCGGGGTATCAAAAACCTCCTGATCTCCAACGGCTACATCAACCGCGAACCCCTGGAAACCCTGTGCGATGTATTGGACGGGGCCAATATCAATCTCAAATCCTTCTCCAATGCCGTCTACCGCCAACTGAACGGCGGCACCCTGCAACCGGTCCTGGAGACCTTGAAAACGCTCCACCGTCGCGGGGTCCATCTCGAGATCACCACCCTGGTGGTGCCGGGCTACGTGGATGACGAGGCCATGATTCAGGCCATGTGTGGTTGGATTCGGGAGCACCTGGGGCCGGATCATCCCCTGCATTTCACGCGTTTTGTACCGCACTATAAGTTGAACCGCCTCCCGCCCACGCCCGTCTCTACATTGGAGCGCTGCCGGGCGATGGCCCTGGAAGCCGGCCTGCACTATGTTTACGTGGGCAACGTACCCCTGCACGACGCCAATCACACTTACTGCCATCAGTGCGGCAAACGGGTGGTGGAGCGCCTGGGCTACCACATCCCCAGCTTTCATCTGAAAGACGGCTGCTGCGAATTCTGCGGGACCGCAATTCCCGGGCGCTGGGATGCCTGAGAAGCCCGCGCCAGACGATACTCACGAACGGCTCCTGCGCTTCGTCCGTCGCACGAACGGGGTGGTGTTCGCTATCTTTCTGATGATCGCCAACCGCATCGGCAACCCGCTGGGTCTGCTTGTGGGGCTCGCGGTGGTCGTGCTGAGCCTGCTCACGGCTACCATTGCGGAAGTAAGACGTATTTAGCAGACGAAATAGGATCAGAAGAAATTGCTTCTCACAGATCTTCGCCGTTGAGGCCGAAATCCATTACAATTAAATGAATCCCCTTTCGGCATCGACAAAATTCAGAGGTGTTTTTGGTTGACTCTTGACCCGCTTTTCACCATACTTCATCTTTCAAAAAGTAAGTACTATTCTTATCCTTTATATCCACAAGGGGAAGCGGGGGGATATGCGACGCAAAGTTTCAGGGTTGTTGCTGGTCTTGTCGGCCCTGTTTTTCCTGAAGGCCGGGCCTGCATCTGGACTGAGTTATTTCGGATTCGACGATTTTGGGGGAATCTGGCACGACGCCGAAAAGACATTGTCCAACACTGAAGACGACCTGATGTGCTGGGCGGCGGCCGCGTCCAACATGCTCACTTACACCGGCTGGGGCTTTCCCGCCGGAGAGGGCTTCACCGGCACGGACGACATCTTTGCCTATTTCCAGGGCCACTGGACGGACTCGGGCGGCAGCATGTACTACGGGGCGGAGTGGTGGTTCGACGGCACCAACAACTCCCCGGGAAGGGCCTCGGGCTGGTCCCAGGTGGATGCCCCCGGCGGCGGCTTCTATCCGGGATACAATTTTTCCGACTACTACACCTGGTCTTCCTACGATTCGATCGCGCTTGACAATATCGACACCTACCTGCATGCGGGCCGCGGGGTCGGCCTGGCCATGATGGGCCCGGGAGCCCATGCCATCACCGCCTGGGGATATGAATACGACGAATTCGGCAACTACCTCGGGGTGTACGTGACCGATTCGGATAACGCCAGTGACACCGACTCGCCGGCGGACATCCTGGCCTACTACGATATCCGCTACAGCGGCGGCGGCTGGTATCTGCAGGATTTCTACGGTTCGGACTTCTGGTACATCGGCGAGGTCCACGGGCTTGCCCCGATGCCCGCGCCCGTGGCGTCCATTCCCGAGCCCGCCACCCTGCTCCTGGTCGGGGCGGGCCTGTTCGGTCTGGCGTGGGTCCGGCGACGGTTTCCCAAAGGATAGCCCGCCAATTTCCGATTTCTCCGGTTTCCTCCCGGCTTTTCCGTGATTCG
>JAERRP010000111.1 GCA_016735415.1 Desulfobacterales bacterium
AATACCGCAATCCGGTTATGATTCTGGGGGACGGACTCATTGGCCAGATGATGGAACCGGTAGAATTCCCGGACAGTCTCCGCTCCGAACCCTCCAACAAGGACGACTGGGCGACCAGCGGGATGGACACGCACCAAGGCCAAACGCGCAACCTGGTAAAATCGCTCTTTCTGGACCCGGTGGCCCTTAATGCGCACAACCTGCTGCTCAAAGAAAAATACGAGCGGATGCAGCGGGAGGAGGTCCGTTACGAAGCCTATAACACCGAGGTCGACTACCAGGCCCTGATCGTCAGCTACGGCACCATGAGCCGGGTTTGCCGCACGGCCATCGACAACCTGAAAGCAACCGGTATCGAAGTTGCCATGATCCGGCCCCAGACCCTTTTCCCCTTTCCCCTCGAGGCCATCCGCAAAGCGTCCGAACGGTCGACCTGTCGCTTTGCGATCAGCATCGAGATGAGCATGGGGCAGATGGTGGAAGATGTTGAACGCAGCGTGCAGGAGCGCTGTCCGGTGGCGTGGTACGGCAAATGCGGCGGCGAAATACCGACCCCCGAGGAAGTCATGGAAGCCGTCCAGGAGCGACTGACGCGCTGACCGACCCACGGGACGGGGCGGTTTATGGATCATACCGATTTGAGGAGTGTAAGTCATGGGAAAGACTTTTTCGAGGCCGGAAGCTCTCACCGATCAGCATACCCATTATTGTCCGGGATGCACCCACGGCGTCATTCACCGGCTGATTGCCGAAGTGATCGATGAAATGGGCATTCGCGGTCGCACGGTGGGAATCGCCCCGGTGGGTTGTGCCGTACTGGCCTACAATTATTTCGACTGCGATTTCCAGGAAGCGGCCCACGGTCGGGCGCCGGCCATGGCCACCGGCATCAAGCGGGTGCGGCCTGACCTGATGGTATTTACCTACCAGGGTGACGGCGACCTGGCCAGCATCGGTATGGGTGAAATCGTGCATGCCGCCAACCGCGGTGAAAAATTCACCGTCATTTTTGTCAACAATGCGGTTTACGGTATGACCGGGGGGCAGATGGCGCCGACCACCATGCCGGATCAGCGTACCACCACGTCTCCCTTCGGACGCGATGTCACCGAGGTGGGTATGCCCATCAAAGTGGCCGAACTGCTGGCCGCGCTCCAGACACCGGCCTACATCACCCGGCAGACGGTCACCAAACCCAAATATATCAACCGGGCCAAGAAGGCGATTGCCCGGGCCTTTGCTTATCAGGCCGAAAACCGCTGTTTCAGTTTCGTCGAGGTGGTCAGCAACTGTCCGACCAACTGGGGAATGACGCCGCTCGATTCAATTGCCTGGGTGGAAGACCAGCTGTTGCCCTATTATTCCCTGGGTGACAAAAAAACACCCGAGTCAGGTGAGGAGGAGTCCTAAATGCAGAGTGAAGTCATGTTCGCCGGATTCGGTGGTCAGGGGATTTTGTTGAGCGCTAAAATACTGGCCCACGCGGCCATGGAAGCCGGCCGCGAAGTGATCTGGATACCCTCATACGGGCCTGAAATGCGGGGCGGGACGGCTTACTGCATGGTGATTATGAGCGACCAGCCGATCGGTTCGCCGATCGTGAAGAACCCGCAGCATCTGGTGGCCATGAACCGCCCCTCCCTTGAGAAATTCGCTCCGGCCGTCAAACCGGGGGGAGTGGTGCTGATCAACAGCACGCTCATATCGATCCGCTCGGAGCGTGACGATGTGGATGAGCTGGCCATTCCAGTCAATGATCTGGCCCTGGCGGCCGGCAGTGTGCGTTCAGCTAATGTTGTTGCCCTGGCCGCCTTTGTGGCCCGCAGCAAGGTGATTCCCATTGATGACCTGCAACAGGCGGTGGAAAAGGAATTCGCCCGCAAGGCCAAATTGATTCCGCTCAATCTCGATGCCTTCAACCGTGGCGTTCAGGCGGCCAGGGCCGGTTAGGTCATCAGACCGGATCGGAAATGACGATTTTATAATTCCCGTGCTTTCCACCCATGCGCGCAGGCCGAATGAGGGGTCACTGTGATCATGGTGGCGCGTAGCGCCGGAAAGCCGCTATGCTTATGAAGAAATCCATACGTTTACCCCGCCATATCCTTGAGATCGATCCCTACGTGCCCGGCAAGCCCATCGAGGAACTTGAAAGGGAGCTGGGGATCCGCGCTTCCATAAAACTGGCGTCCAACGAGAATCCCCTGGGGCCTTCGCCCCGGGCTACTGCGGCGGTGCGCGAGGCCGTCGATCATCTGCACCGCTATCCGGACGGGGCCGGGCACGAATTCATCGGGGCCCTGGCGACCCACCTGGATTGCCCGCCGCAAAACCTTGTGATGGGAAACGGTTCCGACGATATCATCGCTCTTTTAACGCACGTCCTGCTGGCACCGGGCGACCGGGCCGTCATGCCGCGTCCGTCCTTTTTAATGTACGAGATTGCCGTGCGCACGGTCGGCGCCGAACCGGTTTTCGTGCCCCTCGATTCGCTGGCCATCGATCTCGACGGTATTCTCCGGGCGGTCGATGCGAAGACCCGGATGGTATTCCTGTGCAACCCCAACAACCCCACCGGTGCCATCATCCGGCAGCAGGCTTTCGAGCGGTTCCTGGCCGTCCTGCCGCCCGGGGTCGTGGTGGTGGTGGACGAGGCCTATATCGAGTTCGTTCGTGATCCGGATTGCCTGCAGAGTATTCCTTATGTTGATTCCGATCACCCGGTGGTGACCCTGCGGACGTTTTCCAAACTTTATGGCCTGGCCGGCCTGCGGGTGGGCTACGGGATCATGCCGGCCGCCCTGGCCGAGGGGTTGAACCGCATCCGCCAGCCCTTCAACGTGAATCTGCTGGCCCAGATCGGGGCCCGTGCGGCCCTCGCGGATCGCGACTTTGTTGAAAGGACATTGAAGCTGGTGCATTCCGGCCTCGATTATCTGTATACGGAGCTCGACCGGCTGGAATTGACCTATTATCCGACCCAGTCCAATTTTTTTCTGATCGACATGGCCCGGGACGCCCAGGCGGTTTTTGAGGCCCTGCTCAGGCAGGGCGTTATCGTGCGATCCATGCGGGGCTACGGTTTTCCGCACTTCATTCGTGTCAATGTGGGGACCCCGGAGGAAAATCGCCGATTCATCAGCGCTCTCCGCACGGTGTCGGGCCGCCCTTGAGCGAAACGTCAAGGCCCATTTGAAAGCGGTTAGGATCAACCCGACGACCCCGCGCTTTAACACGGGCCGTTCCGTCCGAGCCAGTCCATCCAGGGAGGCTACCGCCACACGACAAGCCAGTTGGTTATCACCATCGACGGACCGGCCGGTGCCGGCAAGACCACCGTCAGTCGTATGCTGGCGGATCGGCTGCAATATCGCTATATCGACACTGGTGCGTTATACCGCGGGGTTGCCCTGGCGGCTCAGCGGGCCGGGGTGGCCCCGGACGACGACGGGCGTCTGGAGGCCTTGTGCCGCGATCTGGATCTGCATTTCGTCCGCAGTCCATCGGGGGGCAGCCGTCTGCACTGCGGCAGCGAGGATATCGAGGACCGGATTCGCACGTCGGAGATCTCGATGCAGGCTTCGGCGGTATCGTCCCGCCCGGTGGTGCGTCGCTACCTGCTCGATGTGCAGCGCAGCCTGGGACGGGCGCGGGCGGCTGTCTTTGAGGGGCGGGACACGGGAACGGTGGTGTTTCCCGATGCCGACCTCAAGTTTTTTCTGGATGCCCCCCTGGCGGTGCGTTCCCGCCGACGCCATAAGGAAATCGAGGCGCGCTCGGCGCAATCCCTGGTCGAAGTCGAAAGCGACATGCGCCAACGGGACCACAACGACCAGGCCCGGGCGATTGCCCCTCTCAAAGCGGCCGAGGATGCAACTCATATCGATTCCGAGGGGTTGTCCCCGGAGGCGGTCGTGGAGCGTATGCTGGCGGTCATTCAGTCCCATGCGACACCGTCCGAAAAAAAATAAATGTTTTTTCCGTTGTGTTATGACAGTGATTCTGATAACGAACTGTGTTTATGCCAACCAGTATTGGTTGATGCAAAAAAACGGCTAAGGGGGACAACACCAGTCAATGGAAAATTTATTGGAAAACAACTCAAACGAAAACATCGAACCCACCGGCACAACTGAGACCGTGGACACCAGTCCGCAGGATTCAGAGGAAAGTGAAACCATGGAAGACCTCATGAGCATGTATGAGGAAAGCTTCAAGCGGTTTGCCGAGGGCGAAGTTGTCAAAGGACACATCATTTCAGTGGACAAGGATCATGTTCTGGTGGATATCGGCTACAAGTCCGAGGGCCAGATCCGCATCCACGAATTCAGGGATGAGAACGGCGAGATCAAGGCCGAAATCGGCGATGAAATCGAAGTGATGGTGGAATGGTGGGACGACGAAGAGGAACGGGTTGTCCTCTCGAAGGAAAAAGCCGCCAGTGTCAAGGTTTGGGAGGAAATCAAACGGGTTTACGATGCCGATGAAACCATCGAGGGCGTCATCCAGTCGAGGGTCAAGGGCGGCTTTTCGGTGGATATCGGTGTTCAGGCTTTTTTGCCCGGATCCCAGGCCGATCTGCGACCGATCCGCAACCTGGACGATCTGGTGGGCAAGTCCTTTGATTTCAAGATTCTGAAATACAACCGCAAGCGCAGCAACATCGTGCTCTCCCGACGCGTCATTCTGGAAGCCGAACGGGAAGCCAAGCGCACCGCCACCCTGGCGTCGATCCACGAAGGCAAAGTGGTTGACGGCACGGTTAAGAATATCACCGAGTACGGTGTTTTTGTCGACCTGGGCGGCGTGGACGGCCTGTTGCACATTACCGATATTTCCTGGGGGCGGGTCAAGCATCCCTCGGAGTTGTTTGCCATCGGTGACGAAATCACCGTCAAGATCCTCAACCTCGACTTGGAGAAAGAGCGGGTTTCGCTCGGCTCGAAGCAGCTGACCGAGGACCCCTGGACCCACGCGGCCGAGAATTATCCCGTGGGCACCCACGTGGTCGGTCGGGTCGTCAGCCTCACCGACTACGGTGCTTTTGTCGAACTGGAAGAAGGTATCGAGGGTCTCATCCACGTATCGGAAATGTCCTGGACCCGCAAGGTCCGCCATCCGTCCAAAGTCGTTTCCATCGCTGAAGAAGTCCAGGCCGTGGTGCTCGATATCAAGCCTGACAGCCGGCGCATATCCCTGGGCATGAAGCAGGTCAAGCCCAATCCCTGGGACGTCATCGCCGAGAAATATCCCGTGGGCACAACCATCGAGGGTAAGATCAAAAACATTACCGATTTCGGCCTGTTCATCGGCATCGACGAAGGCATCGACGGCCTGGTGCATATCTCCGATATCTCCTGGACCAAGCGTATCAAGCACCCTTCCGAGATTTACAAAAAAGGAGATGTGGTTCAGGCGATTGTACTCGATATCGAAAAGGGCAACGAACGCTTCTCGCTGGGTATCAAACATCTGGCGGACGATCCCTGGAAGACCGTGGCCGATCGGTATGATGTCGGCAAGGAAATCACCGGTACGATTACCAATCTGACCGATTTCGGTGTTTTTGTCGAACTTGAAGAAGGGATCGAGGGGCTGATTCACGTATCCGAGATCAGCAAGGAAAAAATCAAGACGCCGGTCGGGATGTACAACGTCGGCGATGTGATCACCACCAAGGTGATGAATATCAACAGTGATGAACGCCGAATCGGCCTGTCCATCAAGCGCCTGGAGATGGAAGACGAACAGTCGCTGCTGAGTGAATACGTGAGCAGCATGAAGCCGGCCACCTCCACGTTCGGTGAAATTCTAAGAGAAAACCTCCAGGAGAAACTGAACGAAGTCGAGCAGCAAGAGCCGCCGCCGGACAAACCTAAAGACGAATAAGGCATCCTCCACGAGGGATTCGGGGCCTGCCCGAATCCCCTCTACCGTGCGGTATGTTTACCCGCCGCCGGCGTGCGCCATCTCAGACCATGGCAAGGCCTGTCGATCCGGCCCCGAAAAGCACCTCATGTCAGCGCTTGAGGCCATTTGCAGAAGGGCGCTATCTTTCCGTCAACCCTTGAGTTCCCTATAGCCATGTTTTCCCGCAGACATCCATTACTGTTTTCCTTTTTGATCTTTTCCGGCCTGGCCGCATTCACCCTGATTGTGCTGAGCCTGATTATTGCCTTTGGCCCCGGGGTTTCGGAATACAAAATACTGGGGGGCAAGGCGGGCGGCGAAAAGGTAGGAATCGTTGAGGTTAAAGGCATTATTGTCGACTCCGGGGATACTATTCGCCAGCTCCGGCATTTCCGTGAGGATGACAGCGTCAAGGCCATTGTTTTGCGGGTCGACTCACCCGGCGGGGTCGTGGGGCCTTCCCAGGAAATATATCGTGAGGTGGCCAAAACCAAAAAGGTCAAGAAGGTGATCGCCTCCATGGGGGCGGTGGCAGCCTCAGGGGGCTATTACGTCGTGGCCTCGGCCGACGGTATTGTCGCCAATCCGGGCACCATCACCGGCAGTATCGGGGTCATCATGGAGTATACCAATTTTCGGGAGCTTTTTAAAAAAATCGGTCTCTCGGCCGTGGTCATCAAAAGCGGCAAATTCAAGGACACCGGCTCACCGGTCCGGGATATCACGCCGGAAGAAGAGCGCTACCTGAAGCAATTTGTGGACCGGCTCCACCAGCAGTTTGTGGACGCCATCGCCGAAGGGCGGCAGATGGAACCGGAGGCCGTCCGGAAACTGGCCGACGGCCGCATATACACCGGTGCGGATGCCAAGGCGCTGGGGCTCGTGGACCGGATCGGCAATCTTGAAGATGCGATTGAATGGGCCGGCCGGCTGGCGGGAATCGAGGGTGATGTCACGGCCGTTTATATCCCCGCAAAGAAGATGTCCCTGCTGCGCCTCATCACCGAATCGGCGATGCAGAGCCTCTGGGGACAGGCGGTTTATCCTGAATGGACCGCCGGTTATCTTTACGCCCCTTCCCACCACTGAACCTTTTCGGATCCGGTCATCAGTCAACAAGGCCAGAAACCTCAACCCTGCCGACACACCTTCCTGCCTCCCCGGGTCCCGGAGGGAGCGCTTTTTCTTCTGATCCAAGCCCATCTATTCGAATAGACTGACATCGCCGGCACCCGCGCGGATGATTCCCGGAATGTCGTCGATCATGGAAATGACACTGGAAGGGGTGCCGGGGACCGGCCCGCTGTCAATGACCACGTCCAGGCGAGGACCGAAGTGGTCATGGATCAGGGAGGCGTCATCGAAGACGGTGCCGTCCGGCATGGTGGCGCTGGTGGTCAGGATGGGGTTGCCCAGTTCGCGGACCAGGGCGATACAGAGGGCATGGTTCGGCACCCGGATACCGGCGGTTTTGCGCCGGGGTAGCATCATTTTGGGAACCTCCCGCGATCCTTCCAGCACGAAGGTATAAGGGCCCGGTAAAAGCCGTTTCATGGTTTTGTAGGCGTAATTGGATACTTTGGCATAGCGGCTGATATTTTTAAGATCGGAGCACATGAAGCTGAAAGGCTTTTTTTTGTCCCGCTGTTTGAGCTGGTAGATCTTGGCGATGGCCTTCTTGTTGGTGATGTCGCAGCCGATGCCGTAGAACGTGTCGGTGGCATAGGCCGCTACCCCTCCCTGTTTGAGGATTTGGGCAGCGCGGGCAATCAGACGCAGTTGCGGATTGGCGGCGTTGATGTTCAGAAGCATGAGCGTTTCAGTCGAGGGGTTGACGTCTCCGGTCGGGCGTTCCATCTTCTTCCGAACCGTCGGCCAGTATTATCGCCGTCATTTGTGCAAGCCCTACGGGAGGCGGTGTATGGAAAAAAGCACAATGATTCGGACCACTTTTCAAATTTTCAAAAAGCCATGAATATATCGGTCGCCGGGGGTTGTCAAGATAGCAAAAAATGGATTGCGTAACCCCGGACCATTTGTTAATTAGGCGGATTAAATTTCGGACCGCGTATTCGACGCCTATGACGATCCGCTGAACCATGCGGGCCCACTCGCCGGAGGAACCATGATCAAGATTTCCCCAGAAGAAACGTATTCCTTTGATGACGTGCTTCTGATGCCCAACTATTCCGATGTCGTGCCCAAGGATGTGATGGTCGGCGCGCGTCTGACCCGCAACCTCAAGTTGAACATTCCACTGGTCAGTGCGGCCATGGATACGGTGACTGAAGCGGATACGGCCATATGCCTGGCGCGGGAAGGCGGAATCGGGTTCATCCATCGCAATATGAGTGTCGCCAGCCAGGCCATGGAAGTGGACAAGGTCAAAAAATCGGAAAGCGGCATGATTGTCGATCCGGTCACCATTGCCCCTGAGCGACCGGTGAGCGAGGTTCTGAAGGTCATGGCCAGCTACCGTATTTCCGGTGTGCCGGTAACGCTGGGGGACAAGCTGGTGGGTATCGTCACGAACCGCGATCTGCGTTTCGAGACCGATCTCGATCGTCCGGTTTCCGAAGTGATGACCAAAGAAAACCTGGTAACGGTTTCCGAAGGCATTACGCTGGAAGAATCCAAAAAACTTCTGCATCAGCACCGGATCGAGAAATTGCTGGTGGTGGACAAAAACGGCCGGATGGCCGGCTTGATTACGATCAAGGACATCGAAAAGATCAAAAAATATCCGAATGCCTGCAAAGACAGCCTGGGGCGGCTGCGGGCCGGTGCGGCCATCGGCGTGGGACCCGATATGTTGGAACGGGCGCAGGCACTGTTCAAGGCCGGGGCGGATGTCATCGTGATCGACACCTCGCACGGCCATTCCAAAAACGTTATCGAAGCGGTCAAAACACTCAAGGGGACTTTCAGCGATCTGGAACTCATTGCCGGCAACGTTGGAACGGCCAAGGCCACGGAGGATCTTATTGCCGCCGGCGTGGACGGTGTTAAAATCGGCATCGGGCCCGGTTCGATCTGCACCACCCGCATCGTGGCCGGTGTCGGTGTGCCGCAGGTCAGCGCCATTTTAAACTGCCGTTCGGTGGCCGCTAAAACCGGCGTGCCGTTGATCGCCGACGGCGGGATCAAGTACTCCGGGGATCTCACCAAGGCACTGGGGGCCGGTGCGCACGTCGTAATGGTCGGGGGGCTGTTCGCGGGTACCGAAGAAAGCCCGGGCGAGACCATCCTGTTCCAGGGACGCAGCTACAAAGTCTACCGCGGCATGGGATCGCTGGAAGCCATGAAAAAAGGCAGCAAGGACCGTTATTACCAGTCGGATGACGAGGCCGCGGACAAACTCGTACCGGAAGGTATCGTGGGCCGGGTTCCATACCGTGGGTCGCTTTCGTCCAGCATTCACCAGTTGATCGGCGGACTCAAGGCCGGTATGGGGTATGTCGGCTGCCGGACTCTGGATGAACTGAGGGAAAAAGCCCGGTTTATTAAAATATCGGCCGCCGGTTTGCGCGAAAGCCATGTCCACGATGTGATTATCACCAAGGAGGCCCCCAACTACCGCGTGGAATAATCCTTCGGCGATCCGGCGGTTTGACGCCGGTCGATATCGGGAGCGCACGGCCTCAATTCTATCTTCATGGCCAATGCTCCGGGGTTGCGACACGGTTCGGCCTTATGCCGTCGGGCCGATCTCCTGCCGATGCTACGGATTTTCCCCCTTCCTCCCTGCCTTCCAGCGGAATCTCCCGTCATGGGGGAGGCGATTTAAATCAAACCTTCCGTGCAGCCAAGGCGACAACGCCCGCCGGCCCGGCGGGAAAAAGTCCGACAGGAGTTTTACAGGCTTATGTCTTCCGCCGCTGCCGATTTCGTCCACCTTCACGTCCATACCCAGTACAGCCTGCTGGACGGCGCCATCCGGATCGACCCTCTGATGGCACAGGCCAAGGCCTACGGAATGGAAGCCGTTGCAATTACCGATCACGGCACCATGTTCGGAGTCCTGGAATTCTATGAAAAAGCCAAGAAAGCCGGATTACGGCCGATTATCGGGTGTGAGATCTATGTCGCTCCGCGCACGATCAAAGACAAAACCCCTGAAGATGCCAAAGGGCTTACCCATCTTGTCCTGCTGGCCCAGAATCAGGAAGGCTCAATGATAGAAAATTAATTTTAGAAGTAGGGG
>JAERRP010000511.1 GCA_016735415.1 Desulfobacterales bacterium
ATATATATATATACTCATTGTGATTTTTTCCTACCCTCACCCCACCTCTCCTGAAAAACAACTGATCACTACCAAACAAATTGTTTTAATTCTACATGTAAAAATACCGACACGCAGAGCACTAACAACCCCTCAGCCAGATTTGTGTTTTTTGCCTATGAGGGAGGGTATATCGACGACCGCGGGCGCACGCCGGATTATGAAAAATTCTTTATCGGGGGGATGGAAACGGTTCGTGGCGTCGAATCCAGTGACGTAAGTCCGCATGAAGACTCCAACGATTCCAAGTCTGCGCTGGTTGGTGGGGAAGCCTTTGTTGCCTTCAATCATGAAGTTCATTATCCCCTTGGCGAAAGCCTGGGGCTGGTGGGCGTGGTCTTCATGGATTTTGGCGATCTTTGGCGCAATACCAACGATATCGATCTTGCATTCAGTGATATGGTCAAAACGGCCGGCGGTGGTGTGCGCTGGCTTTCACCGATGGGCCCCCTGCGGGTGGAATACGGCCATGTGGTCGATTCGGGCGATACCAATGCCAGCGGCGGCAAGTTTGAGTTTACGATGGGGGGTAATTTTTAAGCATGCATCCGAACGGAAACTGTCAGGGGAGGGGGCCGGAGTTTCTCCGGTTGAGGGAAACAGCCGCGTCCGCTTTCAGGTCTGGAAATAAATACACTATCTTATTTTATTAGGGAGGTCCAATGCGAAACATTATAGCCAGCTGGGCCGTCGCGCTTGCGATGGTTGTCGTGCCTGTGTTTTCCGCCGGCGCCGGGGAACTCAAGATCGGCGTTGTTGATTTTCAGACGGTTGTCAATCAGTCCGATCCAGGAAAGAAATTCGAGGCCGATCTGAAACAGGAAGGTCAGCGCATGGAGACCGAAATCGAGGAGAGCAAGGAAGAGCTCAAAACCTTGAAAGAAAAACTCGAGCGTGAAGCCATGGTGATGAGTGAAAAGGCCAAGGAAGAAAAGCAGATCGAATTCAACGTCAAACTTTCCGTTCTTCAGAAGAAACAGGCCCAGTACCGCAAAGATTTTCTTACCAAGCAGCGGCAGGGGGTCAAGGAATTCGAGCGGGAAGTTCTGGAGATTGCCCACGAAATCGGTAAAAAAGAAAAATATACGATGATTATATCCAAGACGGCGCTTCTCTATATGGACGGCGCGGTCGACATTACCGATAAAGTCATCAAAGTGATGAATCAGCGTGCCAAGCAGAAAGGTTCTCAATAATTATCAACGGATACGCGCGGGCCTGTCCGTTGACGCCGCCTGGCGGCGAATGAGGAGGCCGATATCGAATGGCCCGCAGGGCGCCTGCAACAATGGATAGGATCGTGGAAGATGAGTAAAACGCTGGCCGATCTGGCGGCGATTGTCGAAGGGCGCGTCAGCGGCAAGGGGCAACGTCTGATAAGATCGGCTGCGCCGTTCGAAGCGGCCGGACCCGAAGCGATCACGCTGGCCCGCAATGAGAAGTATCTGCAGCGCATCGACGAAACGAAGGCCGGCGCCGTCATCGTTCCGGCCGACTTCGATTATCCGGGTTTTAATCTGCTCAAGGTTGATAATCCTTACGCCGTCTTTGCCCGCATTATCGGTGTTCTCCATCCGCCCGCCCGCCAGGCCCCTGGAATCCACCCCACCGCCGTCACGGGGGCGCATTTCCAATATGGTCCCGACACGGCCATCGGCCCTCTGGCGGTCGTCGGCCGGAAGGTGACGGTCGGTGCAAGGGCCTGTATTCACCCCGGCGTGGTTGTCGGCGACGATGTCACCATTGGAGACGATGTGAACATCCATCCCAATGTGACCATCATGGCGGGATGCCGTATCGGCAACCGCGTTACGATTCAAGCCGGAAGCGTGATCGGCAGCGACGGTTTCGGTTATGCGCCGGACGGCGATCGATATCACAAGATACCGCACACGGGGATTGTGCAGATCGATGACGATGTCGATATCGGCGCCGGCAACACAATCGATCGAGGTACTTTCGGTTGCACCCGTATTCAGCACGGCGTCAAGACCGACAACCTCGTGCACATTGCCCACAATGTTGTTGTCGGTCCGCATTCCATCCTGGTCGCGCAAGTGGGCATATCCGGAAGTGCGACCCTGGGGCGGCATGTTGTCCTGGCCGGTCAGGTGGGTGTAACCGGCCACCTGCACATCGGCGATTATGTGATGGCCGGCGGCAAAACCGGCATCTCCAAATCGGTTCCGGACGGCCGGATGATTTCGGGCGCGCCGGAAATGCCGCACAAGCTATGGCTTAAAGTACAGCGCATCATCCCCCGGCTGCCGCAACTGCGCAAGAAGGTGGCGATGCTTGAGAGACGTCTGAAACGACTGGAAGCCGACAAAGACCGTTGATGGCCTGGCGTTAAGGAGAAAGGCGACACGATGAGCCCCGTATACCAAATCAAAGACATCCTGAAGTATCTGCCGCACCGTTATCCCTTTGTCATGATCGATCGGGTCCTGGAATTGGAACCCGGTCGCCGTATCGTCACTCTGAAAAACGTGACCATCAACGAGCCTTATTTCCAGGGACATTTTCCGGGCAATCCCATCATGCCCGGTGTACTGATCCTGGAGGCCATGGCCCAATCGGCCGGGGTTCTCACCTATGAATCCTTGCCCGAGGACAAACGGGAAGTGCTGATCTATTTCATGGCCATCGATAAGGCCAAATTCAGACGGATGGTCGTACCCGGTGATCAGTTGCGTTTTGAAATCGAAATTCTGAAACTGAAAAGCAAGGCCGTCAAAGGGGCCGGCAAGGCCTACGTCGAAAACAAGCTGGTGGCCGAAGCGGAGATGATCGCCTCGATCGGAGAAAAAGTATGATCCATCCCACCGCGATTATCAACTCCCGCGCCGAAATCGGGTCGGATGTGGAAATCGGGCCTTACGCCATCATCGGGGATAACGTTACGATTGGCGCCGGAACGATTATCGGCGCTCACACGACCATTGATCCTTTCGTCGATATCGGACCGGAATGCCGCATCTTTCAATTCGCTTCGGTCGGGGCCTTGCCGCAGGCCATCAAGTTCGGGGGCGAAAAAACCTACGTCAAGATCGGCCGCCGGACGGTCATCCGGGAGTTTACCACCGTCAATCGGGGGACTGGCTTCGGCGGCGGGGTTACCGAGGTGGGCGAAGAAAACCTTTTGATGGCCTACGTGCACATCGCCCACGACTGCAAGACCGGTCGGGGCGTCATCCTGGCCAACAATGCGACGCTGGCCGGCCATGTCACGATCGCGGACTACGTGACGGTGGGGGGCCTGACGGCCATCCATCAGTTCGTGCGCGTCGGACGCCATGCCTATATCGGGGGTAAATCGGCGGTGGTCAAAGATATTCCGCCTTATGTGATCGCGGCCGGCGACCGGGCCCGGTTGCATGGATTGAACCGTGTCGGGCTGCGCCGCCACGGCCATTCGGAAAAAGCCATCGCCATGTTGAAGCGGACCTATCGACTGATCTTCCGTATCGGGATCACCCTGAACGAAGCCATCGAAAGGGTCAGGGCGGAAGTCGATCAGACGCCGGAAGTCACCCGCTTTATGGATTTTATCAAAACTTCCCAACGCGGTATCACGCGTTGAGAGGAATGCGGATATCCGCCATAGCGCTCAACGCCGTCTCGGTGTGATGGAGGGCTTTTTGAACACTTCGGCCAAGGCCGTAAACCGCAAGACCGTTCGATCGGCATCTTCCCGACCTGTCCGCGTTGCCGTGGTGGGCTCCGGTTATCTGGGGCGTTATCATGCCGAAAAATATGCCGGGCTTGACGGGGTTGCGCTGGTCGGTATCGCGGATATCGAATCTGAAAAAGCGGCGGAAGTGGCCGCACATTGCCGCACGCGGGCATTCCCCCGGCACGAAGCGTTAATCGGCCGGGTGGATGCTGTCAGCATCGTTGTGCCGACACCCGCGCACTATGCCATCGCACGGGATTTTCTGAAAAACGGCGTCGATGTGCTGATCGAAAAGCCCCTGACCACCAATCTGGAGGAAGCGCGCGGGCTGATTGAACTGGCGGAGACCGAGGGATTGATTCTGCAGGTGGGCCACCTTGAACGCTTCAATCCGGCGGTGGTGGCGGTTCGCAAATTGATCCGCAAACCGATGTTTATCGAATCGCATCGATTGAGCATTTACCAGGGGCGGTGCACGGATGTCAGTGTGGTGCTCGACCTGATGATCCATGATATCGACATCATTTTGAATTTTGTGGGCGCTGGTATCAAAGCCATCCACGCTTCCGGGGTGGCCGTGGTTTCGGATAACTGTGACATCGCCAATGCGCGGATCGAGTTTGTCACCGGCTGTGTCGCCAATATTACGGCCAGCCGCATTTCAACCAAGAATCAGCGCAAGGTGCGGCTTTTCCAGAAAAATGCCTATATCGCCGTCGATTTTGCCCAGCGAGAAATCACCCATATCCGGCAGACCGGTAATTCATGCGACGCCTTGATTCCGGGAATGGAAGTCAATCAATCCCGGTTTCCCGAGGGCGATGCTCTGGAGGATGAACTGCGTTCGTTCGTCCACGCCGTGGCCACCCGCCGCGAACCCGAGGTGACCGGGGAAATGGGCTACCAGGCCTTGGAAATTGCCCTCAATGTTATGGAGCAGATTGATGATGCCCCCCGCCGCTTCGGCACCTTCTGAGCTGCCTCGCCATCCATCCATCATGATCGTATCCGGTGAAGCTTCCGGAGACCTGCACGGCGCCAAACTGGCCGAATCCCTGCTGGCCGCTGATGGGCGATTGTCGCTTTTCGGCATCGGTGGTGATCGGATGCGCGCGGCCGGTGTCAGGGTGGCGGTGGATGCGCGGCAACTGGGCGTGGTCGGCATTACCGAAATCGGGGCCAAGCTCCCCGGAATCCTGAGAGGGTGGCGTGCCGCCCGTCACATGCTGGCTGAATATCGACCGGACCTGCTGATCCTGATCGACTTTCCGGATTTCAATCTGTGTCTGGCACGGTATGCCCGACGTTGGAAACCGAAGATTCTCTATTATATCAGCCCTCAGATCTGGGCCTGGCGGCGCAAACGGGTCAAGCAGATTCGCCGTCTGGTGGATTACATGGCGGTCATACTGCCGTTTGAAGCCGATTTTTACCGGCGCCACGGCGTTCCGGTTTCGTTTGTGGGCCACCCGCTGATGGATCAGGAAATGAAAGTCCCGGCCGCAAACGCAAAGGCCGCCGTGGAGGGACCGCCCACCATCGGTCTGTTGCCGGGATCGCGCGACAGTGAAGTGGCCCGTCTTCTGCCCGCTTTACTGGCAGCCGCGGCTCGCATCCGGCGCCGGATGGATGTTCGTTTCCTGCTTTCCCGGGCCGATACCATCGACCCGCACCGCATGGATCGGATTCTCGGGCGATGTGGCCATGGCGGCCGTCCGGAAATTGTCTGCGGCGATCCGGCCAGCGTTTTCTTGTCGTCAACCCTGGTTATCGCCGCCTCCGGCACGGTGACCCTGGAAGCGGCCCTTTATGAAACCCCGATGATGATCGTTTATCGGGTTTCGTCCCTCAGTTACCACCTGGGCAAGGCCTTGATCCGGGTTCCGCATATCGGCCTCGTCAACCTCATCGCCGGCAAACGTATCGTGCCCGAATTCATCCAGCATGACGTAAACCCCGAGGCGATTGCGGATGCGGCCCTTGCCCTGCTGATGCAACCGCACGAGCGCAAACGAATGCGGACGGCCCTGGCCGGGGTCAAAAAACAGCTTGGCGCGGCAGGGGCTTCGGCCCGCGTGGCCCGGATCGCTCTATCGCTTATGTCCCGCTCCGGCAGGTCGCGGCCAGAAATTTTTCAGATCGGAGCGCCAGACCAATGTCTTTAATTTCGCGCTGTGAATTAAAGCCCCGCCACCGCCAGTTGCTGGCCATGATTAAATCCTATCGACGCGATTTGATGTTGGCCGGCTTCTGTATGCTCGTTGCGGCGGCCTGTGAAGGGGCTACGGCCTATCTGATCAAATACGCCGTGGATGAAATCTTCATCGCCCACAGCGAATGGTGGCTGCGCATCATTCCGCTGGCCGTGGTGGGGGCATTTTTCCTCAAGAGCGCCAGCACTTACGGTCAGGGATACCTGATGCACCGGGTGGGGCGCGGGATCATCCGCACCCTGCGAAACCGGATGTACAATCGCATCCAGGATTTGCCGTTGTCTTTTTTTCAGGAAGAGAAAACCGGCGGCTTGATTTCACGGCTCACCAACAATGTGAATATCGTTCGGTCCATGGTATCCAATGCAGTCACCGCTTCCCTGAAAGAGGCCTGCACGGTTGTGGTGCTGGTCGTCGTTATCTTTCAATTGGATTGGCGCATGGCCTTGCTGGCCTTCGGCGTGCTGCCGTTTGCCTTTTTCCCACTGGTTCAGTTTGGTAAAAGCATTCGGAAAATCAGCACACGCGGGCAGGAAGCTACGGCCGAAATGAGCGCGTTTCTCCACGAGACCATTGCCGGGGCCAAGATTGTCAAGGCCTTTGGCATGGAAGCCTATGAAAAGGCGCGCTTTTCCGATCGCACCCAGCGGCTTTACAGGATTGATATGCGTGAAGCCAAAATCGATGAACTGACCTCACCCATGATGGAGTTTATTGCCGGGATCGGCATTGCGGTGGCCATCTTTTACGGCGGACACCGTGTATTGAACGGCAATCTGACGCCCGGCACGTTTCCGGGGGTCATCACCGCCATTCTGACGCTCTACCGCCCCGTTAAACGACTCAGCAAACTGAACAATGCCGTCCAGCGGGGACTGGCCGCATCCGACCGTATTTTCGACATTCTGGAACGCCGCCCCGAG
>JAERRP010000289.1 GCA_016735415.1 Desulfobacterales bacterium
GTTTTTTAGTGTTCCCGGTTTTTTTTTTTGGGGGACCCCGCCGGGTCCCCCCCGCAAATAAAATGGCCGAGGGGATGGATGCTTTTGAAGCCCGCCGTTATGCCGAAGCAGCCAGTCTGTTCGAGGAGGTCCTGTCCCAGAAGCCGGTTCTGTCCGATGAGGTCGAACCTCACTACCAGGCTTCCCTGGAGCGGCAGGCCGAAGCCCTGATGGATACCGATCCTGAAAAGGCCCGGATGCTCTGGCACAAAATTCTGGCATCGGCACCGGATCATGCCGAGGCGTATTTTAACCTCGGGCTGCTCCATATCCGCTCCGAAGAATACCAGCCGGCCGTTGCCGCTTTTGAGAAGGTACTCAGCCTTCAACCGCAAATGGCGGATGCCCTGTTCAATCTGGGCTATGCCTATGCCAAAAGCGGCCGGTACGATCAGGCGGTTGCCAGCTATACCCGGGCGGCGGCGATGAAACCGCCCTATCAGGACGAGATCCTGTACAATCTGGCGACGGTCCTTGAGATCCAGGGGGACTGGCAAAAGGCATTGCAAAAATTACAAATAGCGTTAGAATTAAACCCTGACAATGACCGCGCCCGCGACTACCTTGATCAGGTCCAGGCCAAATACGTTCAGTCGCCATGACCACACCACGTCCTATCCTTGTATGTCTGCTGCTGGCGGCCTTTTCGCCGGCCCTGCTTCCCGGCTGTACAGCCTTCAAGCAGAAGGTCGCACCCCTGCCGCCGGCCGAGCACACGCAACCGCCGCCCCCGACAAGGGCCTACAGCAGCAAGGCCTTCCCGACCGCGCATTACCGGAACATCCGGTGTTACGTACATCGCGTTCGATGGCCGGACGAGTCTCTCAAGACGATTGCGCAGTGGTATACCGGCAGTGGTGCCAACTGGAAGATCCTGGTGCGATCGACGCCCAACCTGCGGGCTAACCGCCTGCATCAGGGCGATGTGGTATTCATTCCGGCCGATTTGCTGCAAATTGAAACCCCCATGCCGCAGCAATATGTACAGCAGCATCACCCTGCGGCGGCCTCTCCGGCGGACCGGACCAGATCCCAACCGGATCCTGCCGTCCGGCCCGATGGCCCCGACCCGCAACCACAGCCCTACGGGCCGCGTCCTTATCCCAAAAGCGATGATCAATAGCGGGCACCATTCTCAACCGGTTTAGGGAATGCCGGGAGAGAGTTCCCGAGCCGAACGTTATTGAAACCGCGTTCAAAGCCTTTCCATCAGATTGCAGAGCAGACGAACACCGAAGCCGGTGCCTCCGGCCTCGCTGTAAGGCTGTTCTTTTTTGGTGCTGGCCGGACCGGCGATATCGATATGGGCCCAGGGGGTATCGCCTACGAAACGGGACAAAAACAGGGCCGCGACGATCGCGCCTCCCCAGCGACCCGGCCCGATGTTGCGCATGTCGGCCAGATCGCTTTTGAGCAGTTTGCGGTAGTCTTTCGGCATGGGCATGGCCCAGCATCGTTCGTGTGTGTCGCGGCCGGTTTGAAGGATTTGCTCGCGCAGCTGCTCGTCATCGCAAAAAAGTCCGGCGATGCCCTCCCCCAGAGCGACCACGCAGGCCCCCGTGAGGGTGGCCATATCGATAACGGCCCGGGGACGATAGCGTTTTACGGCAAAAGCCAGTGCATCGGCCAGAATCAGACGTCCCTCGGCATCGGTATTGCCGATTTCGATGGTCTGTCCGGAATAACTGCGGACGATATCGCCGGGTCGAAAGGCGGCCCCGGAAACCATGTTCTCCACCAGCGGCATGATTCCCACCACCCGTTTTTTGTGGCCGAGCGCAGCCGCCGTGATGACGGCGGCCGCCACGGCCGCCGCACCGGCCATATCGATTTTCATCATTTCGATGGATCCGGTGGGCTTGAGGTTCAGTCCGCCGGCGTCAAACGTCACGCCTTTGCCCACCAGTACCAGTGGATCGCGGGCGCGGGGCGGGCGGTAATCCAGGATCAGCATTTGGGGAGGGTGGCTGCTGCCGGCCCCGACAGCCAGCAGGGCGCCCATTTTATGGCGCCGAAGCTGCCTGGCATCCATCAGGGTGGCGGTGATGTCCGTTTGACGCGCCGCTTTGGTGATCATACCGGCCAGATCGCGGGGGGGCTTGGCGTTGGCCGGCAGATTGACCCAGTCGCGCGCCATGATTGTTCCCCGGCAGATAGTTTCGACCCGTGCCAGCAACTTCCGGCAGGGGCGGGGGGCTTGTCCGTCCACCAGTAGCCGGATGGTTTTGAGGGGCACGC
>JAERRP010000632.1 GCA_016735415.1 Desulfobacterales bacterium
ACAGGAGATTGAATCGGCCAGACGGGTCTGAACGCGTTCCAGTTGCCTGCAGGCCTGCGAGCAGCCGGGCAGTTTACTGATCTGGTCGCACCCCCGGCAAGGGCTGCGGACTAGATAACCGACGTCGAAGTCGAACCTGCACGTATAGGTTAATATTTTCTGAGGAGATTTATGCCATTTCATGGTTGTCATCTAAAATGATGTGGCCCCGTGTTCAGCGTTGGCGATCTGCAACCGTGCCGGCCCAGCCGGACGGCGGTGTTCTTGGTTTGTGCGTAATTCGAGCGGACCTCATAGCATAAAAGCCTATTTGCGGCAAGGTGACTTCGGGCCGAAACGCGAAACGACAACATCCGTCCACAACGGTCCACGACGTTTTTTTAGCGGTCACAGGCCGGGATCTCCCTCCCGACCGGATCACCCGTCCGCCCGATTCAGAAAATCGCGGTATTCCACCATTCATATTCGTTCAGGGCATGATTTTCCCGCTCAAGGGCGATGTCGATGTAAGATCGGATATCCACGATTCCTGAAAAATAATGCGGGAAAGGGACGTCAGCCGTTTTTGTGTTTGCGTCCGTTCAGACTGCGCATGACGCTGTGCTGCAGGGACTGACGCTTGGCATTAAAAAAAGCGTAACTGTAGCGAATATTTTTTTCGAGCAAATCGGGATAATTGCGCATGTTGCTGCGCAGTTTGCGGGTATTGGAGGTGACCTTGCGCAGCAGATGGATTTCCTTGCCGACAACCTTGGTCATCCCGGCCTTGAGAGCGTCCAGAAAGGCCCCGCGGACCGGTGCGCAGTCCGCAAGCGTGACGGATTTTCCCATTTGCATCAACCGGTGACCGTCGCTGCCGCCGGTAACGCCTTTGGCCAGGTTGAAACCCAGAACCGTACTTTTGAGGTTCCACTTGTTCATATTTTCGGCATTGATGACTTCGATGCCATCGACCATGTCATAAATATTTTGAAGCCTTGTATCCGTGAAGTAGGAGTTGTGGACGCCGGTATAGGCCGTGCTGTAAGGATGGGGTAGAATGACCAGGGCCGGGTACTGCCGGGCCGCTTCGATGAGGGCTTCCATTTCCCGCGAGGTCGAACTCATGACGTCCGCTCCCATGAACGGCAGCACGGCTCTCAAGTAGAAGTGTTCCAGATCCCTGTGGGAATAAAAATAAACCAGGAGATGCGAACCTTCCGCCGAGGTTATCTCGATGCCGGGAATGGTCAGTATCTCGGTGTGGCCGGCCAACTCCATGGCCCCCCGGATTTCATTGTGATCGGTGATGGCGATGCCGATGCCCAGGGCCCGGGCCTGGGCTGCAATTTCCGCAACGGCGTCATGTCCGTCAGAATGAAGGCTGTGAAAATGCATGTCCACCACTGTAAACTGTGGCGCCAGGGTGTCGAGATCAGGAGATTTGAATTCAATTCGATTCAATTTCTGAAACGGCATAGGTAATCCCTATCCATTGGGAACGTGATGTTTTCAATAAGGGCCCTGCGGAATGTACACTGCGGACCCCGAACGGTGCAGGGGGTGCCATCCTTGCAGTCGATATTCCAGACGACCGGACCAAGCTGAAAATTACTATACTCCATATCGACCAAAAATGAAATTGCTAAACTTCCGATCGGCTTTACGGAGTCCCGGGCTTGTGTTATGGCCAGAGGTCCTTAAAAAAAGCCTTGAATGCAAATGAACCGTGGTAAAAAAATGGGTGGGGGATCATGCGAATCGGAATGGGCTATGACATTCATCGGCTAATCCCGGGGCGCAGGCTTGTTTTAGGAGGGGTGGAGATCCCGTTCGAACTGGGCCTGCAGGGACACTCCGATGCCGACGTCCTCACCCATGCCGTCTGCGATGCCATTTTAGGGGCGGCCGCTTTAGGCGACATCGGCCTGCATTTTCCTGACAGCGATCCTGCCTATAAGGGCATTGCCAGTCTTGTTCTACTTCAACGCACGGCCGATCTGGCAGCCCGGGAGGGTTTCAAAGTTTGCCAGATCGATGCGACCATCGTCGCCGAAGTGCCCAGGATAGGGCCTTTCAGGGAAAAAATGTGCGCTAACCTGGCCGCGGCGATCGGTATCCCTATCGGTATGACCAACGTTAAGGCCACAACAACCGAAGGGCTCGGATATCCGGGACGCCGGGAAGGCATTGCCGCCATGTGCATCGCCCTGCTGGAATCGTGTCCGCCAACATGACCTCAACTTTTAAACTCGTCTCCGATATGCGGCCCCGGGGCGACCAGCCTCAAGCCATCGAACAGTTGACCCGGCAATTGCAGGAGCAGTCGCCTCACAATGTTCTGCTCGGGGTTACCGGGTCCGGCAAGACCTTTCTGATGGCCCATGTCATCGACCGCATCGGAGTGCCGGCCCTTGTGATTGCCCCCAACAAGACGCTGGCCGCCCAACTTTACAGCGAATTCAAATCCTTTTTCCCGCACAATGCAGTAGAGTATTTTGTCAGCTACTACGACTACTATCAACCGGAAGCCTACATCCCGGCCAGCGATACCTATATCTCCAAGGATTCCTCCATCAATGAGCTGATCGACAAGCTGCGGCACTCGGCCACGCGCTCGGTTTTATCACGCCGGGACGTCATCGTGGTGGCCAGCGTTTCCTGCATTTACGGCCTGGGAGCTCCCGAGGATTACCTCGGCATGCGCGTCGATATTGAAACCAACGCCGTTATGGAGAGGGATACCCTGCTGCGGCGCCTGATCGCCATCCAGTATGAACGCAATGATATCGATTTTCATCGCGGCACCTTCCGGGTGCGGGGCGACCGGGTTGAAATCTATCCGGCCTACGAGGAGGATGTCGCCCTGCGGGTCGAGTTTTTCGGTGACGAAATCGAGCGGATCGCTGAAATCGACCCGTTACGCGGAACCGTTCTGCAAACAATTGCGCGCACCGCCATTTTCCCCGCCAGCCACTTTGTAACCCAAAACCGGACCCTTAAACGGGCCACCGAAACCATCAAGACGGAATTGAAGCAGCGTGTTGCCTTTTATCGTGAAGAAAAACGCTATCTGGAAGCGCAGCGCATCGAAGAGCGCACCCTTTACGATCTGGAAATGATGCAGGAACTGGGATACTGTAACGGGATCGAAAATTATTCCCGGCATTTGACGGGGCGCAAGGCGGGTGATCCCCCGCCCACTCTGCTTGACTATTTTCCCGACGATTACCTGCTGTTCATCGATGAGAGCCATATTGGCGTGCCCCAGTTGGGCGGCATGTACCGTGGAGATCGTTCCCGCAAGAAAACACTGGTGAATTACGGCTTCAGGCTGCCTTCGGCCCTGGATAACCGCCCCTTGAAATTTGAAGAGTCCACCGCCCGCTTTAACCGCACGGTTTATGTTTCGGCCACACCGGCGGACTATGAGTTAAAAATTGCTCGGGACCGACGGGTCGAACTGATTGTCCGGCCGACCGGACTGCTCGATCCCTTGATCGAAATCCGCCCGGCCACCAGACAGGTTGACGACCTGCTCGAAACAATTCAAAAGCGGATCAAGCGCCACGAGCGTGTTTTAGTGACCACCCTGACCAAACGCATGGCCGAGGATTTGACCGAATACTACAGCGATCTCAACCTGCGGGTTCGATATCTCCACGCGGATATTTCCACACTGGAGCGCATGGAAATTATCGGGGACCTGCGCAAAGGCCTTTTCGACGTCCTGATCGGCATCAATTTATTGCGTGAGGGGCTGGATATCCCGGAGGTTTCGCTGGTGGCGATCCTGGATGCCGACAAAGAAGGTTTTCTGCGTTCGGCCCGTTCACTGATCCAGACCTGCGGTCGGGCGGCCCGCAATGCGAGCGGACAGGTGGTCATGTACGCCGATAAACTGACCGCTTCGATGCAGGCGGCCATCGATGAAACCGATCGGCGTCGCAAAATCCAGCAGGATTACAATAA
The DNA here is from genome assembly GCA_016735415.1 of Desulfobacterales bacterium. The sequence continues at coordinate 3,952 of JAERRP010000632.1, forward strand.
CCGTCACGGTATTACCCCGCAATCGATCCGCAAAGAAATTGTTTCGGTTTTCGACGCCTTGAGGAATCCAGCGGATAAGCCCGTGGACACGATTGGAGAGCCGACGGCCATCTTCGAGACGGCCGAAGATCTGGAACGCCATATTGACGCGCTTGAGAAGTCCATGATACGGGCCGCCCGGGATCTGGAATTCGAAAAGGCGGCCGAACTCAGAGATCGAGTCAAGTTACTTCGAGAGCAGTTGGTATTTGAAGGCCAGAATGTATAATGGCTTTCCATCCACCCTGGGGATCCCCTAACGGCCTTGTTGATCACCGATGAGCGAATCCACCTTAAAATCTAAACTGGGCCAATCACCCGACGATTCCGGGGTGTACCTGATGAAGGACGCCGGCGGGAAGGTCATTTATGTCGGCAAGGCCAAAAATCTCAAAAAACGTCTGGCCAGCTATTTTGCCAGAGCCGATCAGAGCGATCCCAAAACCCGGACACTGGTGGCACGCATTGCCGATTTCGAAACCATCATAACCGCGACCGAGAAGGAAGCCCTCCTGCTGGAGTCCAACCTGATCAAGCGCTACCGGCCGCGCTACAATGTTGTCCTGAAAGATGACAAGCGTTATCCGCTCATACGCCTGGACATCCGCCACCCTTATCCTAATTTGCGCATTGCTCGCAAAATCGTTGCGGACGGTGCCCTCTATTTCGGACCCTATACCTCCGCGCTGGCAACACGTGAAACTATTAAAATAATTAATAAACCCTTTAAACTTCGCAAGTGTAAAAACCGCGAATTCACTAACCGCACACGCCCCTGTCTGCACCACCAGATGGGGGCCTGTTACGGTCCCTGCTGTCTGGATGTCGATCCGGATTTTTACCGCGAAATCGTCAATGAAGTCGTTCTGTTTCTGAAGGGACGCACACCGGATCTCATAAAAACCATTCGGCAGGTGATGAACCAGGCCTCCGCGGAACTGGCCTTCGAGCGCGCCGCCCAGTTAAGGGACAAAATGGCGGCCCTGGAAAATAGCCTGGAGAAACAGCGGGCCGTTTCAGCGGATCGACGCGACCGCGACATTTTAAGTGTGGCTATCGAAAACGACCTGATCATCGTTACCCTGCTGTCTGTCCGCAGTGGCTATCTGCATGCTTGCCGCAATTTTGATTTTACGGAAAGCGTATCGGCGCCGGCCGAAATATTGAGCGCTTTTATACGCCAGTATTACGCGCAGGCCATAACCCCACCGCCTGAAATACTGGTTCAGTATCTTCCGGAAGACCGCGGATTGCTGGAAGAGTGGTTCCACAGCCAGTGGCGCCAAAAGGTCAAGATCCATTTCCCCCAACGCGGTGACAAGAAACGTCTGATTGAAATGGCCAACCAGAACGCCGTCAAGTCATTACAGGAAAAACTGGCCCTGAAGACCAGCCGGGAGAAGATGCTGCAGCGGCTGGAAACACGTTTGCGTCTCAGTCGAGCGCCGCGGCGGATTGAATGCTTCGACAATTCAAACCTGGGGGGGACGGCCGCGGTTGCCGGGATGGTTGTTTTCGAAGACGGGCAAGCGAACAGGGAAGCATATCGTAAATTCAAGATCCAGTCGATTGACACACCGGACGATTATGGTGCCATGTTCGAAATCCTGTCCCGCCGTTTCCGCAATCATCCGGATTGGCCCTGGCCGGATCTGCTGCTGGTGGACGGCGGCAAGGGGCAGCTCAATGTCGCCCTGGCCGTCATTCGCGCGCTCGGTCTGGAATCGCAATTCGAAGTGGCGGCCATCGCCAAAAAAAACAACCGCATCGGGGAAATTCACGACAAGATTTATCGGCCCAATCGGGCCAATCCCGTCAATCTTGATAAAGACGAATCCCTTCTGCTTTTTCTTCAGCGCATCCGCGATGAAGCGCACCGGTTCGCCATCCGCTATCACCGCCGGCGGCGTCGAAAAGCCGCCACGGAATCTATCCTGGATGACATTCCTGGTATAGGCCCCCGGCGTCGGCGTCTTCTCATGCGCACATATGGCAGTATCGAGAAAATCAGGGCGGCGTCATCCGAGGAACTGAGGGCCCTGCCCGGAATGGATTCGAGAGCGGCCCGAAATCTGGCCGCCAAACTGCGCCCTGCGAAGCCATAAGGGCTTGCCAAAAAAATAAGTTAGTGCCCATCCATGGATTTAAAACGTCACGATCGTGTCCGATTCAGAAATGAGGATTTTTTGCTCTGATACGGCAGCAATGGGGTTGCGGTGAGGCGTACTTTTGTCAGCCGCCGCCGCAATCCCGCTACGACCGGCCGAGCAGGACCAAAAAGACCATTTCTGGACGGACACTAAGTTATTTTTTTGCGGGCCCTGTATATTCAGCCTTTCAACTTGGCCAGGATGCCCTTGAGTTCCTCTACCGCCGCCGCCGACTTATCCAGCGCTGTTTTTTCTGCAGCGGTCAGATTGATTTGAATCACTTCCTCGATCCCACTGGCGCCCAGTTTGACGGGCACCCCGATGAAAAGATCCTTGTAACCGTATTCACCCTCGAGGTAGGCCGCGCAGGGCAGTATTTTCTTCTTGTTTTTGAGGATCGCTTCGGCCATCTCGACGGCAGCGGATGCGGGCGCATAGTAGGCGCTTCCGGTTTTGAGCAGACTCACAATCTCGGCCCCCCCGTTGGCGGTCCGATCGACCAAAGCGTCGATCCGATCTGACGACATAAGTTCGGTAATCGGGATACCGGCAACGGTCGAATAGCGCGGCAGCGGCACCATCGTGTCGCCGTGTCCGCCCAATACGAAGGCATGCGTATTTTCCACGGAAACATTCAATTCCATGGCGATAAAAGTACGGAAACGGGCCGAATCGAGCACACCGGCCATACCGATGACGCGGTTCTTGGGGAAACCGCTGGCCTCATAAGCCACATGACACATGGCGTCCAGCGGATTGCTGACAATGATGAGGATACATTCGGGCGAATATTTGGCAATCTGTTCGGCAACCTGCTTTACGATACCGGCATTGGTGCTGATGAGATCATCGCGGCTCATGCCGGGCTTGCGGGGAATGCCGGCCGTGATAATCGCTATATCCGATCCAGCGGTGGCTTCGTATACATTTGCGCCGGTGAGGTGTGAATCATGCTTCTCAATAGGGGCCGCTTCCATTAAATCCAGCGCCTTGCCCTGAGGAACACCCTCGATGATGTCTACCAGGACGACATCACTCAAACCTTTTTCTACCAAACGTTGGGCGGCGGTGGCACCGACATTCCCGGCACCGACAACTGTTACTTTTTTGTCCATGTGCTTCTCCTTGTCGATCAATGGGGTTAAGAGACTCGGAAAAAATAAACGCTACAATCTTGTCAATTAATTTCTTTCCCGCGACCCTGAGGGTTTGGGGGGGGCTTGAGCGGCCGCAAACCGTAAAATATCACGGGTTAAAGGGGTGATTGGATAACATGATAGAAATCTATGTCAACAGATTTATCTGGGGCGATTATATTGACTTTTAACTAAAAATTCGAGTATATCGCACTAGATGAACGTAACTCTTTTGGTTTTTTACGGATATAGATTTTTTCAATTTCACCCAGCGTCACCAAAGAAAGTGATGAGGTTTTAATGGGTGTGACAACACAAATCAAGGCGCTGCTCAGGGAAGCCGATCTGTATCAGCAACAGGGCTTGCTGAACGAAGCTAAGGAACGATACAAAAAAGCAACTGAAATTATTAGAAATAATTCCGAACTACAAGATAGCCAGGGCATCATCAAGAGTATTGTCCAAAAGGTTGTGGCCCTCAACCAGGAAATCCACAATATTAATGAGGCCCTTTCCAAGCCCACCGTGTCCGACCAAAAGCAGGATTTGATAAAAAACCTGTTCAGCGGTGGACGGGACGACAACGATGCCTCCAAGTCGTTGGAAGGCGCCATTGCGCTGGCGAAATTCGGCCAATATGACCGTGCCCTCGATGAATTCAATGGCCTTCTGACGGATGAAGGCGTTCGGGTTGCGGCTGCAAAAAACATCATCCGATGTTATATTCAACTTTCCGACCTGGACCAGGCGGTTGAACGTTTTACGGAATGGGTTGACGATGATGGTTTTAAAGATGTCGAATTGAAGAAAATCCGTTTTTTTCTGGACACGCGTTTACGTAAACTCGGACATAAGGGCACATTGCCGGAGCGGGCCGAAGTCCTGGAAATAGATGATATCGAAGCAGGCCATCAGAATGATGAAACCAAAGCCTCAACCCAGACTTTTGCGGATGAAGTTGAAGCCGAATCTGTCGATTTCGACGGTGAACTTGAACTTCATGAAGAAGAATTCCTGGATATCAATTCCGTCGGTATTCAGCTGAAAACGGGTGCCCAAAAGGGTCAAATACTCGAATTCGATGTTAGTTTCCAAACCGGAAATTCCATCAACTTGATTATTCCCACTACGGAAAAGATACTCCTCAAGGAGTTAAAGGCCGGGACCAAGTTGCAGGATATGCAATTTTTTTCTCCGATTGCCATATTGAACGGATCCGGAGTGGTAACCGCCAAAACCCGAATAAAATCTGGTCCGAAAGAAGGCGACTACAGCCTCGACATTACGATTTTAACGACTTAATCAAAGCGGATTATTGCCCTGGAGCGGATTTGAATGGCGACCTTTAATTTCAAAAAGCGGGAAATCGAATGCAAGATTGTCTATTATGGCCCCGGGCGCTGCGGCAAGACCACCAACCTTGAACACATCTTCAAAACCTATAAAAAGCAGATAACCGGCGAGATGGTGTCCATCGACACGGAGGGTGACCGGACTCTGTTTTTCGATTTCCTGCCGATGGGACTTGGTAAAATCAAGGGGTGCGACGTAAAAGTGCAACTGTACACCGTTCCGGGACAGGTGCAATACAGCTCTACCCGCAAACTGGTCTTGAAGGCCGTGGATGGGATTGTGTTTGTGGCGGATTCTCTGGAAGTCAGAAGAGAAAAAAACATGCTGTCCTTGAAAGATTTGCATGAGAACCTCAAATCCTACGGTTCCAGCATATTCAAACTCCCTTTGGTCATGCAATATAACAAACGTGATCTGGAAGAAGAAGGCATCCCGCTTATGCCGATCGCGCAAATGGAACACGATCTCAACCGCCAGTTAAAAGCGCCATCGCATGCCGCCGCCGCCATCAACGGTAAAGGCGTTGCCAAAACGGTCACCGATTGTCTCAAGCTGACGCTTCTGCATTTGCAAAAAGAATTAAAGTGGGCAAAATAGGCTAAATACCAATGGCGATCAAAGCGGTTCTTTCCGGTAACTTGAGCTTCCTCAACCTAGCTGAATTGCTTCAGTTATTAGGATCTAACACAAGCACCGGTGTTTTGCGCATCAACAACCGATACGCCAGCGAGCCCGGCGTTGTGTTTTTTGTCAAAGGCAACCCGGTTCACGCCTTGAACGACAAACGGAATGGTATGGATGCCATTTTTTCCCTTTTCGGGTGGTCTGAAGGAGAATTCACTTTCAGTGAAGAAGGCTATGACGGGCAGACCACGATCAAAAAAAGCCGCATGGAAATAATCCTGGACGGCCTTCGAAAACTGGATGACGGTGAAATTGAACGCCTCGAACCGATCGCCTATGAAAAAGAACCTTCCAAACCGGACAAGAAAAAATCCCCCATACCCGTCATCAAAGGCCCCTTGGTAGATTATCTGCACGTTGTCGACGAAGAGGAGTTTTTTGATGGTGAAGAAATTATTATCGAAGGCAACCACGGGAACTGGATATGGGTTATTCTGGAAGGCACGGTCGAACTCAGCAAAACGACTGCTGACGGACCGGTAAATTTTATAAAGATCAGCGATGGCGCTTTTATCGGCAGTCTGAGTTCTCTGCTTTCGGATGACAGTGTACGGAATGTTACGGCCACGGCCGTCGGGAACGTTCAACTCGGCATGCTCGATTCTCAGGGACTTGGAAGTGAATTTGGACGAATGTCGGCCCAATTCCAAAATCTCATTCGGAGTATTGACAAGCGTTTTGCCGGAGTCATGCAAAACGCGGTCGATACCTATCTTCAGCAAAATGACCCGAAGCAGGTATTAAAGGACCGGCGGCCCGTTATCATGGAAGGCAAAAATGACGACAAGGCTTTCGTCATTACAGGCGGGAACGCTTCGGTCGTTCGCAAAACGGATGCCGGAACCGTGCTGCTGGTAAGCAGTCTGGGGGAGGGTGATGTCATTGGTCGGATATCCTTTCTCGACATGGGCCTGGAACCGGCTTCCGCCATTGTGATGGGGGATCCGGACTTAAAGGTTACGAAACTGGATTTGCAGACCCTCAATTATGAACATGAACAACTGTCTTCAACCTTTAAAAATATCCTGGAAAATCTTTCCACCTGTATTTTGGCCACCGCCATGGTGACATGTGAATTTAAAAGGAAACAAAACAAAAAAGCCGCCGCCCAATAACCAGAACGCCCTGGGAATCATCGCAGCAGGCTGATCCGCCCTTAAATTATGAGGAGACGCCGATGACAACGGAAAAACGCAAACATTTACGGATCAACGCCCTTAATCTGTCGCACATTGCCATCAACGACAGGGAGGAAGATGTCCGACAGGCTATCGGCCGGACATTAAATGTGTCCGAATCCGGAATTCTTCTCGAAACCCATTTCCCGATTCAATCCGATCAGACCGTTAGCATGACGATTGGCATCGAAGAAGAATTGGTCGACATCCGGGGCAAAGTCATCCATTTGCTCAATGGTGAAACCGGTAAATTTGAAATGGGTGTCCAATTTACCGACATCAACGCGGAAGGCGTCAATGCCATCCGTGAATTCATCACCAAGTTCAGAAAATTGACCCAAGAAAAGAAATAATAACGCCCTGGCCCAACGGTATGCGATCGATGCATGATTTTATTCCCTTAACGGAAGTATGGCACGAATAACGAGGTGCGCATGACAAAGGCTGTCTTTGAAACCCATCTTGACGGACTCCGAATATTAAAAAGAGGCAAAGTCCGCGACATGTATGATTTGGGCAAATATTTGCTCATGGTAGCCACCGATCGCATCTCGGCCTTTGATGTCATCATGCCTGATCCAATACCCGCTAAAGGTAAAATCCTCACCCAGATTTCTCTGTTCTGGTTTAAACAAATGTCCGACCTGGTTCCCAATCATCTTGTTGCCAGCGACGTTCAAGACTATCCTGAAGCCTGCCACCCGCATAAAGAAGTACTTGAAGGTCGCAGTATGCTGGTAAAAAAGGTTGACGTTCTCCCTATCGAATGCGTCGTGCGGGGTTATCTGTCAGGCTCCGGGTGGAAATCTTACCAGCAATCGGGAGAGGTGTGCGGTATCGCCTTGCCGGCGGGCCTGGCGGAGTCCGACCGATTGCCCGAACCCATTTTTACGCCCTCCACCAAGGAAGAACTCGGAAAACACGATGTCAACATAAGCTTCGAAGAAATGATTGATCGCGTCGGCCCGGATGTGGCCGAACAAGCCCGAGATCTCAGTCTGGCCATTTATTGCAAAGGGGTCGAGTTGGCCAAGCGTAAGGGGATTATTATCGCCGATACCAAATTCGAATTTGGCCTGCGGGACAACAAGCTCATTCTCATCGACGAGATTTTAACGCCGGATTCATCACGTTTCTGGCCCCAGGACAGCTATCGACCCGGCGGATCCCAGCCCAGTTTTGATAAACAGTTCGTGCGTGACTATTTGACTTCGATACAGTTCAACAAACAGGCTCCCGGCCCCAATTTACCGGAAGAAGTTATTGCGGGCACACGCGCGAAATATTTGGAAGCCCTCAAACTGCTCACCGGTTCCAGGCATGGAATTTAATGTCGCCAAGATTGCCCTTCAGCACATTAATCAGGAAGACCACGCATTTCATATAACCACGTCCCGCGATAAACCTTCGCTTATCGAATCGATCGAAAATATCGGGTTGCTGGCACTCCCGACGCTGTGGGCGCGTTCCTCTGGTTTTACGATCGTGAGCGGGTTTCGGCGAATTCGGGCCTGTCAACAACTGGGGATCCAAGAGTTGACGGTGAGGCTTGTCCCAGGCGATACCCGACCATTGGATTGCCTTCGTATTGCCGTGGCCGATAATGCTTCCCAAAGGCCGTTTAACCTGATTGAGACGGCGCGCGCGATTCAGCGGCTGAAAAAATATCGGCCTCCTGATCGTGAATTCACCGCCGAGCTAGCGGCGTTAGGCTTGCCGACATCCCGCAGCATGATCACCAAGCTGGATCAATTGGGTCGTTTGAATACCGAACTGCAGGCGGCGGTAGGTGATGGGGCGATCTGCCTGAACGTTGCTTTGGGGGCCGGAGAGCTGTCCAGGGAGGATCAAATGGCCGTTCTTGGCCTTTTTTCCCAGCTCCGTATGAGTGTCAGCAAACAAAAAGAAGTCCTGACTTTTGTAAAGGATATTGCCGGTCGAGAAAAAATTTCGATATCTGAGGTTCTGCATTGTGCGACCATACGTGCTATCGTTGATGATGACGATCTGGACCGAAACAAGAAAACAGCGTCTATTCGCCGCTACTTAAGAAAGATTCGATATCCGACCCTGTCGCAAGCCGAAGCGCAATACCATCACACGATAAGTTTATTGAAGCTGGGGCCCCATATCCGAATCGACCCGCCGCCGGGTTTTGAAGGAACCACCCACACTTTGTCCCTTCGATTTAGAAACCGACAGGACTTGGATGCCGCCTATCGAAATTTCGGGGCGGCCCTTGAAAACCCTGTGTTAGATTCCCTTTTCCCTAAAGATAGCGTCTAAGCTTTCGAAAATTCCCATTATTATCTAAATTTTAATTTTTATTGACATATCGACATAAATAAATATAAAGCATTACAAACAATAAATTATATTCAGAAAATTATGGGAATACAGGATCGTAGGCGACGGGAACGCAAACGCAGGCGGCACCAGATCATGGTCGCTGCCAAAAAGGTGTTTTCCATCAAAGGCTTTACGAAAACCACCATGGAGGACATTGCCCGTGAAGCCGAACTCAGCCCTGGAACATTGTACCTGTATTTCAAGAATAAAGATGAACTTTATGCCTCATTATCCGTTGAAATTCTGGAGCATTTATATAATAAACTCAAACGTGTTTATATCATGGAATCACAAAGTCCCCAACGCCGCATCGATCATTTGAAGCAGACCCTTTTGGAAGTTTATGAGTTTGACCCTTTGATTTTGGTGAATCTATTTCATTTGCAATCCAGCGATATTCTCAAGAACCTTTCTGCTCCCATGCTGTCGCATATTCGCGATTTTTCCCGCAAAACAATCGACATCATATCAAAAATCTTCGAAGAGGGTATTTCGGGGCGGGTTTTCATTGAAAAGAATCCCAAAGACCTTTCCGACGTAATGTGGGCCCTTTTTTCCGGTATCGTGCTCTGGGAGGAAAGCAAACGCATTATTAACGACCAACAAGAGCCCACAAATCCTGATTTCGATACCGCCTTTGAAATCTTCTCTCGGGGTATTTCGCGTTAGGCCGCGGAAATATTTAATGGAAACCAAGCCCTCTTTTGGTCCCATCAAACGCATATTTATCGATCCGGCTGTCGTAAACAAACCGGAAACAATCGAAATAGTTTCTAAAATCGGTGCTCAGACCGAAGCGATTTGCACATCCGACCAGGTTTTTAAACACATCCGTCGTGCTGCGGATCCAATCAAAGCCGGGAAAGAAACCCTATATCTAACTGAAAACAAGGGCCGTTTCATACGTGGTTGTCCAGGCACACGGCACTACGAATGCTGCCGTTACATGATTTTGCATGTCGGCACTTATTGCCCTATGGATTGCGCTTATTGTATCTTACAAACCTTTTTTCATCCCCCGCTGCTACAGTATTTCATTAACCATGAAGATATGTTCTCCGAGCTGGATCATTTTTTCAAAACAACGTCGTATCGGCGCATCGGTACGGGAGAATATACCGACAGCCTTATCTGGGCGCAATGGACATCACTGGTTGAAAGACTGGTGACGAGGTTCGGGTGCCAATCTCAAGTGGCGCTGGAATTAAAAACCAAAACAGATTTGATAGGCAGTTTGCAGCATTTGGATCACAACCGCAAAACCATTCTGGCCTGGTCCCTGAATTCTGAATCGGTCATACGCGAGAATGAAATCGATACGGCCCCATTGCAGGCGCGCCTTGAAGCGGCACGGCGTTGTCAGGAGTGGGGCTACCCCCTTGCCTTCCATTTCGATCCCATCATTTTAACGGATGATGCCGAAGATGGGTATCGAGAGGTAATCCATCGCTTATTCGACCGCATCGATCCAGATAATATCGTCTGGATAAGCTTGGGCACCCTACGCTGTATGCCGTCATTGAAAAACATCATTCACAAAAGATTTCCGCATTCCGGAATCATGTACGGAGAATTCATATCCGGTTTAGACGGTAAAATGCGTTACTTTAAACCGCTGCGTGTAAAGATTTACCGTAAAATCGTTGCGTGGATACGTGCAATGGCACCGGACGTCCGTTTGTATTTTTGTATGGAGAGTGAGGATGTCTGGGAGCAGGTTATGGGTTTTCGACCCGAAGACGATGGCGGATTATCAAGCTTGCTCGATAGCCGTGCAATCCGCAAATGCAATCTGCATGATTCCACAACATCGACTACAATAGTACATTCTAAATGATGAATTTCGAATGCGACCCGCCGCGCCATACACTTCTTTCTTTATTCCGAAGTGGGTGGGCGACACAACCTTGCTACTTCTAACATTTGTTTACTTTCATATTGGTTGTTGGTATGTAAATAAGATTTATCGGAACTTTGATCAGGGGCTCAAGTCAATTCATTGCGCCCGTTTGATTGAAATGACAATGTGATGCGGATAAATAATGGAACTATATGACTTTATTTCGAAATTTAAACATTTGGATCTCAGGCAAAAAAATTACCATGTCGACAGTCGGGGAGAATATGCCCAACTCGTCTTTGACAGCGGGGATACCCAGAAATGGTATCAAGGGATTCAGGACCTTCTGGGGCCGCCGGTTAAAACCGAAGGACAGCCGGTTACGGATGATCTTGTCAGGTTAACCAAAGATTTCGGAGAGATTTTCGATCACCAGACTCTTTTCTGTTTGGAAAAGAAGAATCAACGCATATTGGCAATGTTCTGGCCTTGGAAGGACAGCCACATGATTACGCTTAAGATAATGGTCTCAAGAAGTGGGGCCAAACAACCTTAATGTGGAATAGCTGTTTAAAAGACAGATAAAACGACCATTACCTGTTTACACCACCGTCTGCAGACCTATACGCGGTTGATCAGAGGATGCACAAAACTTGGATCCTAAATTAAAAATGATACAAAAAGCCTTGAGAATTCGACAGGTCGACGTCGAAGAATCTACCGGCGGCATTCGTATCAAGTTTATTGAGGGTAGCATCCCTGCTGCGACGATTGACATCTATGCGCTGAGGAGTAACCCTGACCACTTGCGCGCCAAAATACGGGGTGCGGATGAAATCCCGGAGATATCTGAAGCCGACCTTAAAAAGGTCCGTATTAAACTCCAAAATGAACTTTTAGGCCTTGCCAATGTAGGGGCTTTTACTTCTCTGGGGCGAAGAGGTGAGGCTCACTATTATTACGCGCATGTCACCATGAGCAAGAAATCATCAACCGATTTGACATTGGTCCAAAAAGGTGCGCAGCAGGCTTTGGAGCAATTGAAAGGCGTTGATTCAGGAAGCTTTCGAAAAGGATTGGACCAACTCGGATTGCCGCGGTCAAGTAATGTCCGCCTGGCGCTCACAAGGATATTCCGGGAATCGGCGGATATCGAAGAAATGTTGACGGTCGTCGTTCAGGAAGCGGGTGTAATTGCCAAATCCAATGACTGGCGGGTTTTAAAGGATATTCGCGAAAAAAATGAAATCCCCTATTTAAATATTGTTGTGGAATTGCTTTGGAAAGCCGTTGCCAAAGAACGACTCATTAAAACCCTGGAAGATATTCACAACTAGGGGCTCGCAAAAAAATAACGACTTCAGCGTCTGACAGCCCTTACCCAACCGCATTCGTTGGCATTGCGTTGTTCGACGGCCTGATTTACCGGATCCATCACATCCACCAGCACGACCCTCCCGCCCCCTCCCGAATAGCGTTTAATTTTATCCGCCGTCCAGTACCATTCGGCCGATTTAACTTTAAACGGATTGGCGCCGCTGTAAAAGGTTCGCAGTTCTTTTGTGGTCGGCAGCCGCCAGTTGGCGTATCCCCCGGTCTTCAAACGATTAACGTAGGATAGGGCATCGTCGTAAGTCAGGCATGCCCGTGTTTCTAAATTTGAATCGATCATGGCCCATGTAAGCCTGGTTTTGTTATCGAACACGGTGGTCGATGCCTTTTCGACAAAACGACCTTTGGTTTTGGGCAGGATCCTGCGCAGGCGTTGCAGTTCCGCCTGGACATCCTGGCGATTGCGGATCTTTTCAAGTGTTTTCAATTCGGTCCCGATGATCTCGCGCGCTGGCGAGTAAGGGTTTTGATCAAGATAGGTCAAATAGGTTTTTTCTAACGTCTGCGGATCTGCGTTGGGCCCTCCAGCCTTGAGACGCAGTGATGCTAAAATGTCGTCGGCTTGGGTATGGCGAAGATAGTCATCCTTTTTTCTCCTTAACCGCACAGCATATTTTGAATCTTTATAAAGCGCGATATAAGGGGCGCTCAAGTCGATACAGCGATGCCACTGTTTGGACTTCTCACAATCTTTCAAAAGTTTGGCCAACTGGTTATAGTAGGGTTTGGCCATCCGTCTCGAGATTTGCTTTACTTCTTGGAGATAGGCGCCTTTTGAGTGTTCCCCTATATATAATTCAATTGCGGATGCAAGGGCGGCATATTGGTCTGGGGGCAGGGTCGTAATCCGGTCGTAATCGCGCTTATCAATGAGGGCAGGAATTGCATCTAATTCCTGCTTCAAACCCTCATTGTGAGCGGATTGCGGGTGCTTTGACATAAAGCCCTCGATAAGGGCTCCCGCCTTTTCAAAATCTTGGGTCGCGATGTGCCGGGCCTTTTTTTCCTGCAGCTGTTTCAGATCGCGATATTCAATCCGCTTGTGAAGGGCATCAATATCTTTTTGGGCCCGGTCGATATATGTTTGCTTATCCTGGCGCTGGCGGTAACTTTGAATAAATGCGAGCTGGGATTCCAGTGTCTTTTTGTGACCGGCTTCGGAGCGCATGCGCAGGTATTCCGTTTCGAGCCGTTGTTGACCGTAATTGAAATACCAGAAGGCGCCGCCTCCCAGGGCAAATAAAACCAGCAGCAACGCTATTACCCGAAAGTGCTTTTTCAGGTTTCTCTTCTTTTTAGGTAGAACAATCGTCCAGCCTTTGGATTGACAATAATCACGGATATGATTTTGCGCATCTTCCGGAAGCGTTCCGGAACGTATCGCCTGACGAACCAGGTAGTCATACTGTTCGCGTTGAATGGTGTTGTCGTTAACGGTCAGATCAATATCCCGGTTAAGTTTTTTCAAAAGCAGGCGGGCACGGCTTAAATCATAAGCATAACGATTTTCATCTGATTTAAAAAGAGCGATACACTGGCCGACCAGCACGCCGCTGGCCGTTAAAATGGCATCTTTCTGGGAAATTTTACGGATTTGGTTTTCCTTGGCCACCGCCTTCTTCTGCAGGGCCTCAAGGCTTGTTCCTGGAAAAAGACCCAGAAAACTGTAAAGTGAATCGTTCCCCACAATCCTGAGATTCTCCAGAATGACCTGCTCGACGGTGCTGTCTATCTGGTAGGCTTCGGTTTCCTTCTTGTTGGTGGTTTTCTTTATGGGACAACGAATACGCCGCAGGATTTCCCCTTCATCAAAGGGGAAAATAGCTGCCAGACCAGATATTTCAGTCTGGGTCATGTAGCCCTTGCGCACCTGGATATTTACAAATTCATCCAACTGGGCGCGTCGCAGATCCGTTAACTGCTGGTGAATTTTTTTGGCCGTATCCGGATCAATCTTATTCTGTTGGGCAATTTTTTCCAACTCCTGATCGGTAAGTTGACCATTGATCAACTTACGTTGAATTTGAAGGACGGCCGGTGATCCCCGCCGCTTCTGCCAGCGTGCCACGCGCTTTTTAACCAGCTGGGGTTTTATTTCGTGATGGGCCGCAAGTCTTTCAATTTCCTCCGAAAGAATTTCACCCTTGCAGCCAATGAGATCAATGTGACGATCGACCGCTTTGAATATCGCTTCCAGTTTTTTTTTGAGTTCTTCAATGGCGGCTTGTGCTTCTTTCTGGCGCAATTGTGAATCCGTCATGACCTTGCGGATTTCAGGAAGAAGACTGATGTATTGGCGCGCTTGGATTCCCTTGGTGGGGTGGTTTCGCAGTCGGCTCCAATCCGACTGCTTCTTTCTAATGGTGTTTTCAATAGTCTCGGCATTGCTTTCCGGTGGATTGATTTGCAATTCAAGCAATTGAAAGAAATTTACTCGATCCATTCTAACGATTCCTTCCGAAAAATCGAATGCTCACGGCACGCGCGGTTCCCTGTTTGGATAAGGACGTGATGGTGCCCCGAGAGTGTTAAGTTCTCGTGGTTCGACAGCGTATGGTCTAGCAAGGATGATAAATCAATGTGTTATGATTTTATGATCTTGAATATACGATTAAATGGCAATTATGAAAACCTTTCCTTAACGATAGGAAAACGCAAAGAAAGTTCCCCCTATTAGTTTCAGCTGAGACCCTCCCGGACACGGAAGACGGAATACGTTGTCATAAAAAAGGCACTTGCCGAATGTGTTGACGGTCAAGTGCCTTGAAAAAGCATGATTTTTTAGGGAATTCAAGCCTCACCCCGTTTTGGGGTTTGCATCCCGGGAGCAAGGAAGTCTAATGGACCACGAGATGCTGCGCACGCGCAATTGCATCTTCGAGATCTTTCCCCTGAATAACGGAACTGGTTTCCAGTTTTGCCTCCACGGCGCGATTTGCAGATGTTTCCAGAGCCGTAATATGGAGGCGTCCCTCACGATTGAGGTTGAAGGTTATCTCAACCGGTGAATCTTCAGGCAGCCCTGAAGGCAAATCCAAAATCGCCGTTCCGATTTCAATTGAATGCTCAACCGGTACAACCTTGTCACCCGTCTCGTTTTCCATGATGCGGATCAACACGCGCTCCTGGTTTGCTTCCGGCGTATAGAAGGTTCGTCTGATCTCTACCGGAACCGTCGTGTTTTTGCGAATCAGGTTAAAGACCCCTTCTTCGTCATTCGGACGGCGGGCCACAACCCCGAAACTTTTACTGGCAACGTCTCGGATTCGCATCGTCGACTGCTTAACAGCCAAAAGGGTCACGCCCGTTTCTTCCGACATCTGCTTGGCCACTTCTTCCATTATTTGCTTAGGGGTCGTTTGGATGATATTTTCTTCTTCAGGATTGCGATTGGTTTTTTCCGCGATACGAGTGATCAGCCCATCGTTGAGAGACAATTTCCAGCCATAGATCGCTGCCCCTTTAGCCACCGACTCGTCGGGATCGAACATGCGTGCTTCCATCCCGAATTCCTGCTGAATGCGTTCCGCGATCTGGGGCATCCGGGTTGATCCCCCGACCATAATAATCTCATCAAAATGTTCGTATCCTTTTTCCTTAGCTTCTTTGAGCATATCATTGGCCAGTGCGATCGTGCGTTCAACAAGATCGGCGGTGATTTCAAGAAATTTTTCACGACCTAATTCAACCTTGACGCGTTCACCTCCGTGGGTGAACGAGATAGGGGTTTTGTCCCGCTGTTAAAAAATCTTCTTCTATTTTTCAGCCGACAATTGAAGGTC
>JAERRP010000373.1 GCA_016735415.1 Desulfobacterales bacterium
GTACCCTAGTGCCCTGTCATACGCCAACTGACGCATTTTACGCCTCCTTTGGCGTCCCTGCTGTGTTGCGACTTCAGTTGCATAGCGCGGTTATGCGCCATCGTCGCGCCGTCAGGAACACCAAATGACTTCGCAATCTTACGCCATTTGTCACATGACAGGACACTATCCGACCCGCAGGGAGAGGATCCGATCAAGCCCGCGCGCATTTGCACCGGACTCCCCGGTGTCATCCGCCGGATGCGTTATGTGGTTGGACAACCTTGGGGGGTTGTGTTATGAAACGAATTGCGCCCACCCGTTCAGCGGGTGGTTTTTTTTGTTGCTCCTACAATGGATTAAGTTTGATATGGCCGGTTGTTTCAATCCGTTAGCCGAGTTTGAATTCTCCCCGCAAGAAATCGAAGCGGCCGTTCAGCGAAACGGTCTGCTGTCGATGGAAATCGAGTTCAGCCGCCGGTGCAACTATAAGTGCCCATACTGTTATGTGCCCCGCGAAGTCGACCTGGCGGGTGAAATGACCCGGGCCGAGATTCGGGACGTGCTGCGGCAGGCCCGGCAGCTGGGGGCACGCAAAATCATCATCCTCGGCGGCGAGCCGACCATCTATCCCCACATCCTGGAAATGATCGATTTCATTTGCGATCAGGGGATGGGGGCCGAGATGTTTACCAACGGTTCCGGGATCGATGCCGCTTTCGCCTCGCAGCGGGCGGCGATGCGCGTCAGGGTGGTCCTGAAGATGAATTCCTTCGATGCGCGCATCCAGGATCGGTTGACGGGGATCAAGGGCAGCTGGGAGCAGACCGAGATGGCTCTTGGTTGTCTCAAAGCAGCGGGCTATCCGGGGGCCGATCTTTTTCTGGCCGTAAGCACCATCATCTGCCAGGAAAACCTGGCGGAAATTCCGGCGCTGTGGCAGTGGCTGCGTGACCAGGGCATCGCCCCCTATTTCGAGATGATTACCCCCCAGGCCAATGCCGTCGATCATCCCGAGCTTCAGGTGCCCTCCGAAGAGATCCAGCGGGTGTTTCGGGAAATCGCCCGCATCGACCGCGAACAATACGGCCATGACTGGGAACCGCAGCCGCCGCTGATGGGCAACAAGTGCCTGCGGCACCGATTCTCCTGCCTGGTCACCGCCCAGGGGGAGGTCATGCCCTGTGTGGGGGTGACGATTCCGATCGGCAATGTCAAATCACAACCACTGGCGGCGATTCTGCTAAACAGTCAAGTCATCAAGGACTTGAAAAACCACCGCGAAACGATCAAGGGTTTCTGCCGGGTGTGTGAAAAGGCGGACGAATGCTACGGCTGCCGGGGGGCGGCCTACCAGATGACCGGGGATTACCTGGCCTCCGATCCCCTCTGCTGGAAACACAGCGGCGGCCAGGAATGAAAAACACGACGGGTGCTGAAGCCCGTTCGAAAACGCGATGGCAGCAAACGTGGCAAAACGGAAGAACATACTGGTCATAACCTATTCCCAATCCGGGCAGCTTGATGAGATCGTGGCCTCCGTTCTGGAGCCACTGCAAAACGATTCGGGCCTTGATATCACCATTGCAAAACTGATCCCTGATCCGGCTTACCCCTTTCCCTGGGATACCCGGCGCTTCTGTGATGTTTTTCCGGAGTCGTTTCAGGAGATTCCCTGCCGGCTGGCGCCTCTCGATATTGATCCGGACGCCCCTTTCGACCTGGTTGTGCTGGCCTACCAGGTCTGGTTTCTGTCGCCCTCGATTCCCATGAGCGCCTTTCTGCAATCCGAAGACGCCCGGCGGATCATTGCCCATCGGCCGGTGGTCACCCTGATCGGCTGCCGTAACATGTGGCTGCGCGCCCAGGAAAAGGTCAAAGTACGGATCGCCGCTCTGGGGGGGCGCCTGACGGGCAATATCGTGCTGACGGATCGCAGCGGCAATCTGACCGGGGTGGTGACCATCGCCTACTGGATGTTGACCGGCCGCAAAGAGCGCTTTCTTAAAATATTTCCCCGACCCGGTATTTCGGCCGAAGACATCCGGGCGGCCCGCCGGTTCGGGATTGTCCTGCGCAGAGCGCTCAAGCGGGTGCCGGTGTCGTTGGACCAGGCCTTTCTGAATGCCATCGGGGCCTTGAAGGTCGAGCCGACCTACATGATCTTCGAAAAACGGATCAGCAGGGTTTTTGCAATCTGGTCGCGTTTCATCCGGGCCAAAGGCGGACCGGGCCGTCCGGCCCGCCAGGGTCGGGTGCGGGCCTTTTTCTTCTACCTGCTGACGGCCATCGTCGTACTTGCCCCTGTGGCCGCCATCCTGTCGCGCCTGATCCTCCGGGTCCGGCGGGACAAACTGCGCCTGGAGAAGGCCTATTATGAGAGCAATCGCCTGCGCCCCGGTTAGGGAGCGGGGCACGCGAATTTGGATCCCGGCTGAGGTGCCCGCCGGAGGTGTGAAAAATCGGCATTTGAATCCGAAGATGTTTCAGAGGACGGCATGAGCGTATACATCAATGACCTGGCTTCATTTTTACCCAACGAACCCATCGGCAACGACCGCATCGAAGATGTCCTGGGGAAGATCAATGCCATTCCTTCCAAATCCAAGGCCATCATGCTGCGTAACAACCGGATTCAACAACGCTATTATGCCATCGATCCGGAGACCGGCGCGTTCACCCACAGCAACGCCCAGCTCACGGCGGAAGCGGTGCGCCGCCTGAAGCCGACACCGGACTTCAAGCCGGCGGATATTGAATGCCTGTGCTGCGGCACCACGAGCCCGGATGTGCTCATACCCGGGCATGCCCTGATGGTTATGGGCGAATTGGGCCTGCCGCCGATCGAGGCGGTTTCAACCGCCGGAATCTGTATTGCCGGTATGACGGCTTTCAAATATGCTAACATGAATGTCGCCGCGGGCGCTTCCCGCAATGCCGTGGCCACCGGCTCCGAGCTGGCCTCCTCTTTCATGCGGGCCGATTTTTTTCATATCAGCGCCGATCCCGGGGCCGACCTGAAAAATAGACCGATTCTGGCGTTTGATGCGGATTTTCTGCGCTGGATGCTTTCCGACGGGGCCGGGGCGGCCTATCTTTCGGACCGGCCCAACGAAGATGGTGTTTCCCTGCGGATTGACTGGATCGAAAACATCAGTTTTGCGGGGGAACTCGAAACCTGCATGTACGCCGGCGGATGGAAAAACGGCAACGGCAGCGTCACGGGCTGGCGCGCTGCAGAATCCATGCAGGAGGCCGCCCGTCAGAACTACATGGCGGTGCGCCAGGATGCCCGCCTTCTGGGCCGGGAGATCGTCCGGACCATGACGCGGGCGCTCTCGCTTGCCGCCGCGAAGCACGGCCTGGCGGCCGAGGCGGTCGACTGGTTCCTGCCCCACTATTCCTCGCATTATTTTCGGGATAAATTCCAACAGGGGATGCAGACGGCGGGCTTCGACATCCCCATCGAGAAGTGGTTCACCAACCTGTACACCACCGGGAATATCGGGAGTGCCTCTATTTTCGTGATCATGGAGGACCTGTTCAAATCCGGACGACTGGAAGCGGACCAGAAACTGCTCTGTTTTATCCCTGAAAGCGGGCGTTTTTCGCATTGTTTTATGATGCTGACCGTCATCTATTGACCCGCCGGAAGGGGTATCTTTTGGCCTCTGGCGGCGTTCTCGCTTCCTGCCAATCCTCGACGTAGCGGGGCTACGCCTGCGGTTGTCAGCTCGCTGCGGCCTTGCCCGGAACTGAAATTTGTATTTTATGGATGAGTGGATCTAGGCGGCCTGGCCCTTGGACTGTTCGATAAAGGCGGCCAGGGATTCCAGGGATTGCAGGATGACGCGCCCCACGTTCTCGGCATCGATCCGGATTCCATAATTCATCTGGACGGTCACGATAATTTCGACGGCATCCAGGGAATCCAGGCCGAGGGGACTGTCGGGACCGACCAGAGGGGCCTGGGGCGTGAGGTCCGGAGGCAGAGGTCCCGGAATATCGCAGATCTTGATGATCATATCCAGCAATTCCTGCTGAAGCTTATTCATTGACATCGACGGGTTGAACTCCTTTGGGGCGTGCGCCCCTGGCATGTCCGGCTGAGGGTTTGGGCGGCC